>JAZUPV010000042.1:0-2826 GCA_045605365.1 Clostridia bacterium | reverse complement strand
AAAAAACCACTTTGACAATTTTGGTTTATTTGTAAATTACAACACTCAACATACCAGCCTAATATTAACAGACAAATACGAACATATCTTTGGTTTAAAAAATATCCAGAGTATCTTTACAACTCAACAAAACAAACAAATTGTTTACACAATCAGCCCACATAGCTTTATGCAAGTCAACGACTATATCAAAGATTTGATCTACAACAAAGTATCGCAAATTTGTCAAGATGCCGACTATGTGGTCGACGCTTATAGCGGGGCAGGATTGTTGAGCGCAATACTCTCAACAAGTGCCAAACAAGTCTATGGTTTGGAGATAGTAAAAAGCGCCACCCAAGACGCTGACAGTTTAAAAACCGCCAACAACATCAAAAATTTGACAAATATTAACGTCGACTGTGCGGTCGGCTTGCCAAATTTATATCAAAAACTAGACAATGCCCAGTTTTACTTGGTTTTAGACCCACCAAGAAAAGGTGTCGACCCAGCGGTCGTACAAGCAACATTGCAAGTTTTACCTAAAAAAATCATCTATATCTCGTGCAATCCAGCTACTTTAGGTAGAGATTTGAAACTAATTTTAGATAGTCAACATTACCAAGTAGAATTTGTTCAACCTTATGATATGTTCCCACAAACTGGTCACGTAGAAACACTCGTAGTTTTAAACAAAATATAGTTGAACATTATCTTATTTTATATTATAATTTAGTATCAAAAATTTTTATTTAAGGACACTTATGGACAATAAACACAACGGAGTATATGAGTCGGGTGAGCTTGATTTTTCTCAGCCACTTCAACCCAGTCAAGACTCTCAGCCACAACCAACTGAGCCACAAGGTATCACCGAGCTAAATGGTTTTGGGTCTGTTGAGCCAGAGAGAGAAATAATCACAGAAAACAAAGTCATCGATTACGAAGCAGAAAAACAAAAAAAGAAAATAGGCTTTTGGTATATTGTATGGAACGTTATATCAGTATTGGGCTATGTAATATTTTTGTTTGTTTCTATGAAGTTAGATTATGGTGGAGATACCTTTCATACTATTATGATAATATCTCTTATCGTATATGTTTTGATATTTGTTTTGCTTTTGGTATTTTCAAGAGACAAGAGCAAACTCAGTATGCGACTAAAAAATTACAAATCATTTGCATCAGTTATCAACAAAGGCTTACGTATATACAACTTGGTTTTGTCAGTAGGGTTGCTTGTGCAAAGTATTCGAGCTGGCAATATCAACAGTTTGTTTTCTATACTATCTAGTATAGGTATGTTATTGTTGATTGTCGCTGGTATTATATTTGATATATTGACTATACTTTTTAGAAAGCGTTTTGAATATAACAAAAAGCATCTAAAAGAACTTATCAAATCTAAGAAAAAAGAATTTAGAGAGTAGTTTTAAAACTACTCTCTAAATTCTTTTTTCTTAGATTTGATAAGTTCTTTTAGATGCTTTTTGTTATATTCAAAACGCTTTCTAAAAAGTATAGTCAATATATCAAATATAATACCAGCGACAATCAACAATAACATACCTATACTAGATAGTATAGAAAACAAACTGTTGATATTGCCAGCTCGAATACTTTGCACAAGCAACCCTACTGACAAAACCAAGTTGTATATACGTAAGCCTTTGTTGATAACTGATGCAAATGATTTGTAATTTTTTAGTCGCATACTGAGTTTGCTCTTGTCTCTTGAAAATACCAAAAGCAAAACAAATATCAAAACATATACGATAAGAGATATTATCATAATAGTATGAAAGGTATCTCCACCATAATCTAACTTCATAGAAACAAACAAAAATATTACATAGCCCAATACTGATATAACGTTCCATACAATATACCAAAAGCCTATTTTCTTTTTTTGTTTTTCTGCTTCGTAATCGATGACTTTGTTTTCTGTGATTATTTCTCTCTCTGGCTCAACAGACCCAAAACCATTTAGCTCGGTGATACCTTGTGGCTCAGTTGGTTGTGGCTGAGAGTCTTGACTGGGTTGAAGTGGCTGAGAAAAATCAAGCTCACCCGACTCATATACTCCGTTGTGTTTATTGTCCATAAGTGTCCTTAAATAAAAATTTTTGATACTAAATTATAATATAAAATAAGATAATGTTCAACTATATTTTGTTTAAAACTACGAGTGTTTCTACGTGACCAGTTTGTGGGAACATATCATAAGGTTGAACAAATTCTACTTGGTAATGTTGACTATCTAAAATTAGTTTCAAATCTCTACCTAAAGTAGCTGGATTGCACGAGATATAGATGATTTTTTTAGGTAAAACTTGCAATGTTGCTTGTACGACCGCTGGGTCGACACCTTTTCTTGGTGGGTCTAAAACCAAGTAAAACTGGGCATTGTCTAGTTTTTGATATAAATTTGGCAAGCCGACCGCACAGTCGACGTTAATATTTGTCAAATTTTTGATGTTGTTGGCGGTTTTTAAACTGTCAGCGTCTTGGGTGGCGCTTTTTACTATCTCCAAACCATAGACTTGTTTGGCACTTGTTGAGAGTATTGCGCTCAACAATCCTGCCCCGCTATAAGCGTCGACCACATAGTCGGCATCTTGACAAATTTGCGATACTTTGTTGTAGATCAAATCTTTGATATAGTCGTTGACTTGCATAAAGCTATGTGGGCTGATTGTGTAAACAATTTGTTTGTTTTGTTGAGTTGTAAAGATACTCTGGATATTTTTTAAACCAAAGATATGTTCGTATTTGTCTGTTAATATTAGGCTGGTATGTTGAGTGTTGTAATTTACAAATAAACCAAAATTGTCAAAGTGGTTTTTT
>JAZUPV010000041.1:0-2065 GCA_045605365.1 Clostridia bacterium | reverse complement strand
TTTTCTGTACATTTGCAATCAATAGTGTTTTTGCAAGATTGCAAAATAAAATATAGATACTTCTTATTAACAAAAATCACACACTCCTTGTTGTCTATAGGAGTATGTGCTTTGTTAGGGTTGTTGATATTATGATTGTTTGAAGATAAAGTTGGCAAATGTTTGCTTAATATCTTCTAGCGTATATCTTAAAATCTTGTCGTTGTCTACGATTTCGTTAAGGGCAACTATCAAGCCGTTGATAATAACTAACTCTTGAGTTTCACACGCTCTAACCAACGCATTAAGTACAATACGTACATTGTCTCTTTTGGTTGCTTTCTTTACATAACCAAGGTCTTGCAACATTTCTTGAGCGCTTGCCATAATACTCTCGCAAAACTCTTGCAAAGGAGTTTTTGGCTCTTCTACTTCTTCTACTTCTTCTTTAACTTGAGCAAGTTCTTCTTGTCTTTCTTCTATACGGATATCGATAATATTTCTTTCTACTTTGGCAGGTTTCTTTTCTTCTTCTACTACAGTTGTGCCAAATTTGTCAGCAACAGCATCACGGAAAGGCGCAATAATTTCTTGCGCAAATCTGTCGTATTGCTCGTTTTGGTTTTCTGCATAAGGGAATTGAGACCTTAAGAAATAATCAAAATCTATACGTTTGCTATCTATCTCTACAAGTAAACAAAATACTAGTGGTATGATGGCGTCTTGTTCTTTTGGTAGTTTAAAAGAACCACCTTCGACGGCATTTTTTACGCAGCATTTTTTTAGTTCTGCATTAAAGTCAAAATTGATTAAATGTTCTGCTAGTAGATTATATACGCTTTCGCTCTCGGCGATAGCTTTTAAAATATTGGCAAGTTTGACGTCGGTTAAGATAAATTTGCCTTTTATAAAACTATTACAAGCAGAAATAAAGTTTTTTACTTGTAGCATTTGTTCTTGATTAAGTTGATCCATATAGCCCCCTAAAATAGTGATTTTATATAATAAAATATAACACACTAATATTTAAATGTAAAATAAAGTAAAGTAAATATTTTTGACAATTTTGGTGTATAATAATGGCGGTTTTTGTAGTTAAAACAAAATAAATGGCAAAAATTTTAACAAAAGTTAAACAAAAATAATATTATTTATTTATCAAAGTCATCTTAAAAAGTGGTCAAAAACATTGAAAAGAGCAATAATATGTGCTATACTAACGAGTAGAAAGGGGAAAACTGACAATATGGATTTTGTGGCTGATGCAATGGTAAACAAGTTAATATTGTTGTTTGTGCTAGATAAGATGGAGATACCACTAACAGAAAACTCTATCATAGACATCTGCACAAGTCGTAATGGTTGGATAAACTATATGGACTGTCAAGAAGCCCTTTATCAACTATTAGACGCTAAGTTTATATACAAAACTGTTAGCGAAGGTACAAAATCTATCAAAGAAAATGGCGAATACACAAAAGAATCTGTCTATAACATAACCTATGACGGCAGAAACTGCATATCACATTTTTTTGGACGTATACCACAGAGCCTTAGAGAAGAAATATCTGGCTTTGCAAAACAAAATCGTATGATATTTAAACGTAGCCAAGAATATGTTAGTGATTACTTTAAAAATACCGACGACGGCTCACATACAGTCGTACTTAGAATTAAAGAACCACTTATCAATCAACCTATGTTTGAGATAAAAATCAAAGCCCCTACCCGCAACGCAGCAGTCAACGCTTGCAAAAAGTGGCGAGAAAAAGCCCCTAACCTATACGAGTATATTTTTGAAAATCTTATAGACGGCAACTAAAGACAGGTTTTTAACCTGTTTTTTTATATAAAAATACTGTAGCTAAACTAGCTTTATAAAACAAAAAAACCTACTAGGATATCCTAATAGGTTTTATTTTTTATTCTGCAATCACACTAACAGTGCCAGTAGAAGTAATTTTTGCAAAAGAAGTTGTGGTTGACAATGTTGAACTTAAACTAAAAATATTTACACCCAAATTAGCCACAGCATCTACTAAATCCCCTGACCCTGTTGTACCGTTATTTGCAACCATAATCATAT
>JAZUPV010000040.1:0-8109 GCA_045605365.1 Clostridia bacterium | reverse complement strand
TAAAAAAATCTCGTTGGAAAGACCTACAAACAAACCCACACCGCAAAAAAGAAAAATGGTTATATAATATTTTCTTATGGTCTCCATATGTGTTAATTGCGGTTATTATAGGACTACTTGCAAGTCCTAGTTGTTGGTTTTCTACCAATGTAGGATTTATATTTTTAGCAATATTTGAGATTTTGTTGCTGTGTGTAAGCGTTGCAATTGTTTGTGTACATCCACGCAAATATCCAACCAATGCGATTTTGCATGTTATGGTACCATTTTTATCATTTGTAGCATTTGCCGTTTCATATACTTGTTGTGTGTTGTTTTATCCTTTAGCTAATGACGGTAGAACAGCCGCCAACATGAATGTGTTAGAAAGTGAAACTTTTATACATAATGGTATTATTTACGGCAAGTATGAACAGCAATATGGGTACGAATGGGATATAATAGGTAGTACCGGCAAAAATTGGTACAAAAAATATACCAAAGAAATTGACGGTGATACATACTTGATTTTGCCAGACACTTTCAATGGCAATAAAATAACTAGGGTAACAGGTTTTGTTTTTGCAGGGTTAGAAGAAGGTGACATAGATGTAATTGTCGCTCCAAAATATTGCACCCATTTAGATATAGGCGGTTCTCACGGTTGGAATAATAAAAACTGGTATCTAAATGGTATAAAAGCGATTTATACTTACCAAACACAAAACATATCTATATATACTCACGATGATTTGCTAGAAGATATGATAGTATATTATGGAAAAGAAGAATTCAAACCTTCATGTTCAATTTTGTATGGTGATACAGCGTATGACAACTATCATCGCCAACACAACCAATTTGTGCATAAAACATACCAAGGTTATTTAGACTAAAGGAGCAATTATATGAAACATACATTACAAAAAGTAACTAAACTAACTGACAATAAATATCTTAACTTATACAACCTTACTTATGACGACAAGTTAAGTTATCAAATAGCTAGTCGACGCAAGCCTGAAGAAATGGCTATTGTTGTTGCTCAAGACAAAACTGACGCTGTAAGGGTATTGCCTTATTTTTATGAAGGTGACAAGTTAAAAGTTGTTGTTATCAGGGAGTTTAGATATCCTATCAATCGTTACATTTATCAACTACCAGCAGGTCTAGTTGATGACGGTGAAACCGAAGAAGAAGCAGCCAAGAGAGAACTTAAAGAAGAACTTGGGGCAGATGTTGTTTCTATCACATTAACCGAAAAGGCTGGTTATGTAAGTGCTGGTATGTCTGACGAAAAGATAGCACACTTTTGGGCTAATGTTAAGTTGGGTCAAAATACAAATTTGGGTGATGGTGAAGATATCACAAGTGAGATAATTGACTTTGAAGATATACTAACCTTTGTAGACGATAACGAAGTAGCACTAGTGTCAAAAATGCAACTAAAAGCTTTTTATTATGAAGTAAAATATAGACGTGAAAAAATCTAGCATTATGCTAGATTTTTTTATATAACAATTTTGTTATATTTTTGGTATAATCCCCAAAACAATTAACATATACAAACAAACAAAAAACCAACCGACTATTCGGTTGGCTTGATTTTTTTGTTATTTTTATATGCAAAAAATCACTTTTTTAGTCTCATATCGTTGCCGTTTAGTGCAATAGTTAGAGATAGTTGTTTGTTGTTGATTCTGCTAAATATTCTTTCACCATATCTATTGATTATGCCGTCAAGAGTTAGGTTGGTGGTGATTATGGTTGTTTTGCCGTTTAGTTGTCTTTCGTTGATGACAAGATATAGATATTCTAGGGTAACATTTTTGTTGATAGGTTCTGTACCAAGATCGTCAATAACTAGTACATCACAACCAAGCAACGTATCAAGGTATTGGTTTTTGTTATCTTCAAAACAGGTGTGATATTTTAGTGCTAAATTGTTAAAATTAAACGCTGTTGTAAATTGTACAACCACACCTTTTTTGATAAGGGCGTTGGCGATACTTTCGGTTAGGTATGTTTTGCCTGTACCAGTGTTGCCGCATAGGGTTATGTTTTTTATTTTGTTAGGGTATTTGTTACACCATTTTTGTAGGGTGTCATATACCTTTTTTGTTTGTTCGTCAGTTTGTTTAGATTTTTCAAAAGTGTGATTTGGGTCAACATTGCTACAACAATCTTGTCGCAAACTTTCTTCTAACAGCTTGTTATAACAATCACAATAAGTAGTGTTGTTGATTATGCCGGTGTCGTTACATTTGGTACAAGTGTATTGTGGCTCTAGGTCAGCTTGTTTTAACTTTAGATTTTTTAACAACATTTCACGTTCTTTGGTTAAAACCTTTAATAGTTCGCTCTCTGTGCTGGTGTCTTTTTCCTCAAACTCAAGACGTGCAATTTTTAAATTGACTGTACGAAGATTAACATCATTTGCGTGAAAGGCAGGATTTTTCAAAGCTTGTTGATAGTTAGTTTCAGCTAGGCTTTGAGCTTGTTCTCTACGTAAATCTATTTGTTTTTTTACTTTTTGTATAAGTTGTTGTTTTGTCATAATAAACCTTTATATTTAAAAATCTATATTTTCTAGATTGTCAAACAATGCATTTAACTCGTCAGCAGAATAACTTCTAGTAGTCACTGTATTGTTGTTTGTAACTGGAGTAGTGTTTGCTATGGCTGGCTTGTGTTGTTTTGCCTTGTCTAGAGTTTTTATATTTTGACTATTCCAGTTAGAAAGTATCTGGTTGATATATTGCATTGGGCTGATTTTGTCTACAGCAAGAGATGCTGCATAAGCTATAACATCTTTTGGCATACTCCATACATTAACCCAAGTGTTGTAGTAGTTGCGGTCATAAGTATTGACACGTCTTTCGATATTGACGCTAGACAAGATTTCTTTTATTTCGTTGTCGGTAGCGATAATGTCAGATATGTGTTGAGCAAGACCTTGTTCTGTAGTGATGCCTAGTTTGTAGAATTTATTAACAATCTTGTCCATACCGTTAAGTGTACGGATATTTTGTTTAAAGCAATAACTAGCAATATCACACAAAACTTTTTCGCTGTAGCCCATATTAAGCCATTTTAAAATATAAGTATCTATCTCGCTATCTACATTGTCATAATATACACCGATAGCTTTGTTTATAGCAATAGCAAGACCAGTAAGAGCGTGTTTGTTTGCTTCGTACTCTTCTATTTCTTGTATGCTCATAAGTTTTTGTTCGTAATATTTGGTTAGTTTGGTATCTAGTTTTTCATAAGCAAACTTGCTTTTTAACCCAGCGATAGATTTTGCTACGTGTATAATTGTGCCAAGTTCAAAGCCAAGTTCTTGTGACCATTTTGTATATAGTTTTTTGTGTTCAAAACCAATGCTACCGCCAAACTTAAGTGCTTTGTTAACTAAGGCAATATCTTGACCAGATGTTTCGATAGCTTCTAGTTCTTCTTCGACCTTTTCTACTGTGCAGATACCTTTTTTTGCCCAGTCGTGTGCGATGGTTAAGATATATTGATAACGTATGTCGTTAGATTTGGTATTGACGCAGTATTGCATTATCATAAGCATTGCGTCTGGCTCCATACTATAACTCTCTATCAAAGTAAAATACTCGTTAAACTCGTGAGTGTTAATCTCTCTACCAGAGATAATCTCTTGTGCACGCAAAGCAAAGTTCTTGTACTTTTGTTCTTTAAACTTAGCAAGGTTTCTGCTAGATGTTTTTACTGGTAGGTAGACTACTTCGATAGGGTCGACGTTGATAACTTGTACAAGGTTTTCGTCTTGCCAGTACAAAAAGGCGCTTTCGATATCGTCTTTTGTCATATTAAGTACCTTGGCAAAGCTATCTATTGTATTGTCGTAGCTTGAGCTGTTATAACACTTAAGCAAACCATACAAATACACCTTAAGACAGTGCTCTGGAGCGTATGGTAGATAATCGTTTAAAAACTTAGCATCAATAACAACTGAAGTCTGTGCCATATATCCGCTAGAAAATTTACAAAAAGCCATATTACATTATCCTTTTAATGCTTTTAGTGTAACAAATCAAGCCTAAAAAAACAACTTAATTTTGCAATCAAACAAAAAATATCCACTTATTTGCTTTTACAATGCATTGACAATAAATATCATTAATGATATTATATATATAGCGAGGAAAATAATGAAATCAAAAGTACTTAAGTTTATCATTATTATTGCTTTTGTAGGTATTATCGCAGTTACAGGCATAGTACTTATCAACAATCATAATGTAGAAGACAAAGGTTACAAATCTATCGTTGAGCAAAACGTTAGCATAGATATAGATTCTCTTATACTTAATGCAAGTGGTGTAAAGAAAGCCTATGGTGCAAGTGCAGCTATAGACGAGTATGCTACATATCTTGCAAAAGCATTTAGTTATCTAGAAGAAGGTATTGATTATTACTTTAACTATTTTGACAATGTTAAAGGTATGTCAAGACAAGCAAAAGATGATATAGTCAAACTTCACTCAAACTATATCGCATCACTAAAAGTTGCCAAAAATGCCTTAGGCGAGTACAATAGCCTTGCCAATATGAGCTCTAGCATCATAACCAATGCTCAAGTTAACCAAGTACCAGCACTTGCTGCGACATTTATCAAACAATTTGCCAATGCTTATGCAGAAGGCGTAAAATATTTTGACAAACTATCTCAAGAAATTTCTAAACTAGTATATGGCCTAGAGTACAAAGACTTTACTATGATAAGTTATGAGATGTGTAGTGTGTTTGTCAACAAGAGCATCAGTTTTGTAAAACAAACTATGGAGTCACGTGTTGCAGGTTCTTCTGGACAACCATTATCTGCAAGTGTTCACGCTCAAAACTTCTTAAAAGTTTATGAAGAAACAAAGGCAAAAACAAAAATAACTCCTTCAAACGAGTTGATTAACCAAACTTATTACAATTTTGTATCTAACTATAACAAAATAGACGGCAGAAAACTTCTTGATGATTCTGCAACATACATTGCTTCTTTAGCAGAAGAGCAAAAACTTGCAGCCAACGCCGTAAAAACATTTTTGACAAGTTCTACAGGCTATAGCCTTGTGATAGGAGGGTAATTATGAAAAAGTTATATTCAATTATCCTAATATTAGCTTGTTGCATAATGCCAATGTTTTTTGCTGGTTGTGACCAAGACTATTCTTCTAAAGAAATTATCGCAACATACAACACTATCACTTCAGAAAATGGCAAAGGTTACTTTAAAGATGGCAAGTTTACAGTAAGATATAGCGTAGAGACAGTTTCTAACAATATCTACAATGTATCTTCTCCATTATATATTTTGGGTGAAGTATACGAGCCACTACTTTTAGCCGCTAGCGAAATGGTAACAACACAATTTGCTTCTAGCACAATCGAGCAAACATTAGAATCTTTTTCTAAAAGTGCTCGTAGTCAACTTGCAAAAGATCTAAATAACCTAGACGAAGTTTTAGTAGACTTCAACCTAGCAAAAGACTCTTTCGAAAAGGCAAACCGCAATGCAGCTACAGGTAGCGACCTATCAGCATTTGTTGGCAAATACAACGCTCTTGTAGAAGCGTTTATTGCAGTTAATACAACTTTCTGCCAAGAATATTATTCAAAAATAACTCTTGTTTCAAGAAAGATTGACCAAAATTTTACTTTGGCAACAGGCGACATCACTAACGAAATTATGCAAACAAAATTGTACATTGCAGATTTTATCTATAGTTTATATGTAAAAAACTATACTATGTCAAACCCACCAAAGTCTATCAATAGCTTTATCCAAGAAACAACAAGCTCTCACCTAAAAGACGCTTTGTATGTGTTGGACAAAACTTATGCTACTGGTTCAGTTAATGGTACAACAAAACTATCTACTCTAAAAAGATATCTTACAACTATGAGAGATACTTATGATGGTTTTATAAGTGACTTTAACATCAACAAACAAGCTATCTTAGGTTTTGATTACAAAGGTTATTTTGCAGAACCTTCAAAAAAACCTTTTGTAAAAGAACAAACAGTTAGTGCTCAAGATGACTTTAATCTTAACCAAAACTTCTTAGACACTAAGTTTACTGCAAGATTAGATTTGTTAGATGCGCTTATTACTACTTTTGTTACTATTTAATTGCCAAAAATTATAAAATAATCTAAAATTAAAGAACAGGCAAACAACTTGCTTGTTCTTTTAAAGTTAAGGAGACCTATATGGACTACAACAAACTAGCAGATTTGCTTTTCCCTAATATAGACAAAGACGTTGATTACTATTTTAACAAATACAAAAAGCGTGATTTGCCACAAGGGGCACAAGTTACTCGTATCGCACCAAGCCCAACTGGATTTTTACATCTAGGTACAGTATATGGGGCGCTAATTGACTATCTAACAGCCCAAAATACCGACGGTGTATTTTATATGCGTTTAGAAGATACTGACCAAAAACGCGAAATAAAAAACGCTGGTCAAATAGCCTATGATATGTTGTGTTACTATGGCATTACACCTATGGAGGGTTACCGTGGAGACAATCAACCATCTGTAGGACAATATGGCGAATATGTCCAATCTCAAAGAGCGCCTATCTACCACGCTTTTGCAAAACACTTAGTAAAACTAGGTAGAGCCTTCCCATGTTTTTGTGAAAAATCAGAAAACAAAGAAGATATCTTGGCTCGTCGTAGCGAACAGCTAGAAAACGCCGACGATATCGAAGGCAAAGACCCTTGTAGAAATTTGTCTTATGAACAAATCGAA
Source organism: Clostridia bacterium (assembly GCA_045605365.1). GTDB lineage: Bacteria > Bacillota > Clostridia > Christensenellales > UBA1242 > CAKVLS01. The sequence goes on along the minus strand of JAZUPV010000040.1, from coordinate 1,344 downwards.
CAAAATATAAAAGCAGGCAAACCTTTTGCTCTAAGATTGCTTTCTATGGGCGACGCAGAAAAGACTTATGAGTTTACTGACCTAATCAAAGGCAAACGTACCCTTAGAGAAAACACAAAAGATATCGTTTTGTTAAAGAGCAACGGTATACCACCATATAGCCTAGCACATTTGGTAGATGATACCCTTATGGGTACAACCATTATCGTCAGGGGCGAAGAGTGGTACCCATCACTTGCTGCACACTTAGAGTTGTTTGACGCTTTTGGGTTGCCAAGACTAAATTATGCACATACACCAGTTATCTGCAAACTTGACGAACAAGGTAACAAGCGCAAACTAAGCAAACGTAAAGACCCAGAAGCTGATGCTAGATATTTTATAGAGCACGGTTATCCAAAACAAACTGTTGTAGAATATATCCTAAACTTGCTTAATAGTGACTTTGAGATGTGGCGCACAACCAACCCAACTTTAGACTATCACGAGTTTAGTTTTGATATTACCAAGATTGGTAGCAACAACCCTATGTTTGATATGGTTAAACTTAGCGACGTGTCAAAAAACATCATTAGCCATTATTCACCAGAACTTATCTATGACAAAACTCTAGAATGGGCAACAGTCTATGACCCAGCCTTTGCAAAAGTTTTGACCGATAACAAAGATAAAGCTATCCAACTATTTAGTATAGATAGGGTAGATACACCAAAACCACGTAAAGATATTGCTAAATGGAGCGAAATATCATCTCTATATAGTTATGTCTTTGACGAAATTTATAATCCAACTACTTTAGATGATTTTGACTTTGATGCTAAATTTGACAAAGCAACCTTAGCTCAAGTGTTAAAAACTTACTTACCAGTATATTCTGTACAAGATGACAAGCAAACTTGGTTTGACAAAATCAAATCTATCTGCGAGCCTTTAGGTTTTTGTGCAGATATGAAGACATACCGCAAAAACCCAGAAGATTTTGCTGGTAGCGTAGCAGACATCAGCGGTATCATAAGAGTCGCTGTTACTGGTAGACGCAATACACCTGATCTATGCAGTATTTGCAAACTTCTAGGTCAAGACCAAGTAGTTTCTCGTATCAACAAAGTTATTGACCTTTTACAAAAATAAAAAAAATGTAAAATTATTTGTAAAAAATCATTGACAAAGCATTTTTATAATGATATTATTATAGAGCGATTTTGAAAGTCGCTTTATATATGGGGGTATAGCTCAGCTGGCTAGAGCGCCTGCCTTGCAAGCAGGAGGTCATCGGTTCGATTCCGATATTCTCCACCAATAAATGGAAGTCGGATCGTAGCCATGTCGTTCTGTGAGCCAAGG
>JAZUPV010000039.1:0-9414 GCA_045605365.1 Clostridia bacterium | reverse complement strand
GGTATGATAATATCGCCGATACTAACATCTTTTACCAATGACCCCGCTGACCCTACAAAGATAAACTTGTCACAGTCTAAATCACAACAAGCTAGACAAAAATCTATCATATTAGGTGCGCCTACGTGCAACTCAGCGTACAAAATAACCTTGCCGTTGTAGTTGATATGGTGAGCGGTGATACCTTTGTTGTGAACAATCAATGTGTAGTCATATTCGGACGTATCAAAAACTTTTTTTATCTCCCAAGCGGGTGCAATAACTACACAGTCATATTTTGTACTAGAGCTGATACCATAGGCGCCTTCTAAAACGTCTGAAACGTTGCAGTGTTTTTTGAAGTTTTCGATTATGTTCATAAAATGTCCTTCTTTTTTTTGTTTATTATACCATCTAAAAGTATCTTTGTCTAAAAAATAAAACTATGTCTATGACATAGTTTGTTTTTTTATAGTTTAGTTTGAAACGTTGCACTTGCTAGTTCTGGGCGGGTTACACTTTTTTTGATGTCTTGCACCCATTTAACTTCTGGGTCTGCGTATAACATTTGTTTGTCAACATATATACCAACAACAGACATATTTTCTTTGTTGTCATAAAACATTGCGCTATCTACCACGCCTAATACTTCTGCCATATTGTTAAATTGCAAAGAATGTCTACGTCTAATGAGTTCTTCTGGTACACCGTGTCCACCTTGGGCGACACGTGTAGCAACTCTATCTATAGACTGCTCGACGTCTCCTACACCGATAAAGTTAAGGCTAGTTTTAAAACCTTGTTGTTTGGCTCTTCTTAAAAACTCTATAACAAACCCAGTTATAAGGGTTGTCTCCCAGTTGAAAGTTTCTCTATTGTTGACACAAGAGTGCAACTTTCTTATAGCTATGTTGGCGCTTTGGTTAACGTCACGTACGTTTTGCCAATCACCGTGAAAATCTTCTAATATTTCGTCAGGGCAGATTCTTTCTCCTAAAGCTTGTACACCTTTTAGTTTTTGTAGACGATAAAGAGTAGACTTGCCGGCACCGTTGATACCAGCAAATACAGTCATTGTAGGCATTTGTTAAATTTCTCCATTGTCAAGACTATCTCTAAAGACACCGCTGTTTTTGTAATTGACAAGTTTCATAAACAGCTCATGGTCGCTCTCGGGCAAAGTTTTTAGCCCTTCGATAATAGTCTTTTGTGGTATAAATTGTAGTTTGTTAAACTCTACAACAAATTGGTACAAGTCTTTTTGTTTCATAATAATCCCCTAACAATTTTAGTATAGCATTGATTGTTGTGTTTTTCAATATGCAATAACAAAAAAACACCAAAAAAATATGGTGTTTTTTGTTATAATTTTTTTATCAAAATGTTGTAATCTACTATGATTTCTTCTTGGTCGATAAACTTCTGTAGGGTTTTTTGAGCCTTTAATTTGCCTTGTGGCGAGAAGAAGTCTTGACTTGACAAACTAATAAAGTCTTGCTTGTTGACTGGTTTAGAATAATCACTAAAGACTAAAAAGTCGTTTTTTATAAGTGATTTTGAACTAGCAAAGTTATCTTTGTGCACTTTGGCAAAAACCCACTCAAAGTTGTCTTGCTTTATTTTGTTAAGAAGATATTCTACCATAGTTTTCATAATACCTTTGCCCCTATGTTGAGAGTGGACTATATTAAAACCAATCTCTACAAGGCTATCTGTATTGCAATCTTGTGGTAGGTCTATTTTGCCGATAAGTTTGCCACATTTGTAATCTAGCGAACTAACACCGCACAAAGTATCCCCTTCAAAACAACCTATAATATAAAACCTAGGTTTTTGTATCATAGTAGATACGTTGTCATAATCGTATGGCATAGGACTAAACCACTCTAAGTTTTCTAAATGCCCATACATATCAACAATCAAATCACAAAATTGTTGAGTGTCGTCGATAGTTAACTGACGTATTATCATAATAATATCCTTTATATTTAATTATTTTTTTAAAATAGCTATATTGGTATAAGTATTTGTTCTTTTTAAGGTGTCTTCTTGATTGATAGAAAAGAACTTTGCCGCTGTCATATCTTTGTAGCTAACCAAATCAGCGAGTTTGTATCGTGTGTTAGTCAACCCAAGATTTTTAAAAAACTTGCTAAAATCATCATAATCAGCAAAAGTCTTGCCACGTTTTACTTTGGCAGAAGCTGATATGATGTTTCTATACTCGTCGTCACACTTGTCTACTGTTGGGCAATCGGCAGTTATCCACGACCAGTTATAGTCTTTTAAAACTTGTGAAAAAGTCTGCGTCATACCCGCAATAGTTTCTTGTGTTAAGTACCAAAACAACCCTTCGTTGACAACTATGATATTGGTATAGTTTTTTGCTTTTAGGGTTTTGGTTAATATTTTTATAACAGTAGCGCTATCGGTTAGGTCAGCATCAAATAAGGTGCTAACAAGGTTTTTGTGACCAAGGGCTTTATAAATATCTCGTTTTATATCCATAACGGGTTTAAAGTCTAGTTCTATATAGTCATAGTTTTTAAACTCTAAGTGCCTTGGGCTCAAACCTGCAGCTATCTCTACAACCAAGGTGTTTTTAGTAATATTTTTTGCTAAAGCTTTATTTACAGCTTTGTGTCTAGCTTCGATTTCTACTGCCATATCGTTAGAAAAATGAGAAGTTTCAAACGAAAAACCCTTTTTTGTTGCAAGGTTTTTCATCGTGGCAAATATCTCTGTAGAATATGGTATATCAGTAAATATCTTTGGGTATGCGGTCAAAAATGCCGTTCTCATAGCGCCTAGTTGGGCTTGGTTAAAGTTTTGTTTCATATATATCCTTTTATACTGATAGATTTTTAACATTCAATGATTTGTATAGAATATGGTGGCAAAGTTGCTAAGTTGTCTATATTGACAGTTTGACCCGTTAATAGGTCAACACCATTAGATATGTTAAAGTTAAAATTGCAATCATAACTATCTTGTGACGCATTTATCATAACAACTATTCGCTTATCATCTAATCGTCTTTCAAAGACATATTGCGGATTGTTTACGTGCAAGTTGGTTAGGTTGCCATAAGCTAAAATTTTGTTTTGTGTTCTTAATTTGCAAAGAGTAGCGATATATTGTGTCAATTCATTAAATTTAGGCTTATCGACTTTTGGTCTTAACAAAATATCTAGGTCAGGGATTTTTACTGCTTCTTCACCCCACTCGCTACCATAATATATACAAGGTATGCCCGGCATTGTAAACAACAACCCAAAAGCTAACTTTAGGTGATTTTTATCTTTTATGGCGCTGGCTATTCTTGTGACGTCGTGATTGTCTACAAAAGACACCATATTTTTGCCCGTGTATAAACACCAATTTTCGCTGCCAAATTGTCTATTAAGCGAATAGCTTATCTCAAACATATTTAACTCGTTAAACGAAGAAAATATGCCCTTAAAACACTCATAGTTGGTTGCGCTATGCAACATCTCGTCGTTGACTATTGTGTTATAGTCGCCGTGTATCATCTCGCCAAACAAAAATATGTCTGGGTTGAGTTGTTGACATAATGGTCTTAGTTGTTTGATAAAGTCTTTGTTAAGCATGTATGCAACATCAAGACGTATACCATCAATTTTAAATTCGTTTATCCATTGTCTTATACAATTAAACAAATATTCTTTTACGTTAGGGTTGTCTAGGTTGAGTTTGACTAGTTCGTAGTGTCCCTCCCACCCTTCATAATAAAAGCCATCGTTATATTCTGTATTGCCGTCAAAATTGATATAAAACCAATCTTTGTACATAGAATCCCATTTGTGCTGCAATACATCTTGAAAAGCAAAAAACTCTCTACCGACGTGATTAAACACGCCATCGATAATAACTCGTATACCTTGGTCGTGCAATGCTTGACACACTTGTACAAAGTCTTGATTGTTGCCAAGTCTACAATCTAACTTGGTATAATCTTTGGTATCGTATCCGTGGGTGCCACTTTCAAAAATAGGGCAAAAATAAACTGCATTTATACCTAGCTTTTTTAGATGCGGTATATCTTGAATTATTTTCAAAATTCTATGCTCTTGGACACCGTCGTTTTTTTCTGGCGCTCCAACATACCCTAAAGGATATATTTGATAAATTACGCTTTCGTCATACCACATAGCCCACCTCTGATTTTTAATAAATAACTTTTTTATATCTAAACTGAAGTATTAATTATAATACATCTCTTAAAATCTCTGTTACACAACTCATATCACTTTCGGTTGATAATATTGTTATAAGAAAGTTTTTTTCAAAATTAAAAATTAGATATTGCCCACGACTACCGTCTTTAAAAACATATCCATCTCTAGAAATATGCATTACATATCCTACCCCATATTTAGGCAATACCCTTTCTGGTTTTGCAGCATACGGAGTTTCAATTTGAGTTGAACACATTGCTTCAATATATTTAGTAGAAACTAATTGTTTGTTGTTGAACTTTCCTTTGTTTAATAATAATTCACCGATTTTAAATAGATCTTTGTGAGTAATATATAACCCCGTTCCCCCTGGACAATATTTGTCATAATTTTGCCATTCAAATTTTGTTATATTTAACGGTTCAAAAATCTCTCTTTTAATGAAATCTTTGATATTTTCTTTAAACTTTTCTTGAAAACAAACTGATAGCAAAAATATATCAGCGTTATTGTATACATATTTTTCACCTGGGTTATAAACAAGATTGTAGTTTACCACATAATCCAAATAAGTTTTTGGGTCTAAACCTTCAATAAATCTTTCAGAAAACATTTGGTCTTCATACCCACAAGAATATGTAAGCAAATGTTTAATTTTCCATTGTTTTATTTTTTCTAAATTTTGTTTATTTTCTAAGTTTACTATATCTTTAATTATTGGATAAACTTCTGTTTCTAAATTTATCAAATTACGATCAAGCACAATGCCATATGCCAAAGCTATCAAAACTTTACTTATACTTCTCATTTCGTGTAAAGAATCTTCTTTATAAAATTTTGAGCAGATAGCCCCGTTGTTTTTTATCATAATGCTATCAATATGTACATTTTCATTAAATTTATTAAAAACTGTTTTTTTCTTCTCTAAAATTTTATTTAATATTGTTCTCATATTTTCTTTTCTCCAAATATATACCTATAAAAAGTATATATAATATTAAATACAATAATAAACACTATTTTGGCGTAGGAGAAGGGATTTGAACCCTTGATACTTTGCAGTATACCGGTTTTCGAGACCAGCACATTCGACCACTCTGACACTCCTACATACAAGCAACGATTGTTGCTTGGGTTATTTTTTATTAAGTATTGTTTGTTTGATTGTATTAAGGTCTGCGTCCATAATATATTGTTCGTCATCTTGGTCTAGGTCGCAGATTGGCTCTTTTATCTCAAAGCCCACTTTTTTATAAAGGTTGATTGCGGGTATATTATCTTTGTCCACACTAGTAGACATAGGCAAGCTAAACCCGTGCTTTATATAATATTCTACTGCACAGAGTATAAGGTTTGTTGCTATGCCTTGTTGTTTATACTCAGGCAAAACGGTCAAATTGACCATATATATACTGCCGTTGCGACGTTGTGATTGTGGATTGTATGTGATATGTGCGACAATTTTGTCACCGTCTACACAGGCAAAGTTATCGTTTTTGTTGCCTGTTACCCAGATTTCTTTCATAACGTCTACACTATAACCATCTGGGCTAGAGTTTTCTACAAGACATACTTGTCTAAACTGCTCGTCAGTTATGTTATTTTGGTCAATTTTTATATATTGATAATCTTTCATTGATATTACCTATAATGTTTAGTCTATAAGACCTTCTTTTCTCATTAGTTCGGTTTCTTCAGCAATTAATTGTTCTACTGTCTTAGTACCGTCAAGCAAAGGTCTCATTCTTGCTATTTCTTCATCTGTTATTATCATACCTTCACAAGCAAAACTATGTACAACTTCTCTAATAATTCTCTCTTTTTCTTCTTCTGTCATAAACTTATACCGCCTTTATTTATAAAGATACACTTTAAGTATAATTTAATTTGACATTGCTTGCAACAATTTTAAACAAAATTAAATTAAAGGCAAGTTAAGCGTATTTTGTTGACTAACAAGTTTGGTTGCTTTAAACTTAATATAGATTAAAATTTTAAGGAGATATTATGAGTTACGCAGACAAAGTATTTATACAAAATTGCACAGACATTATTAATAATGGTTTTTCTGACGAACATTTGCAAGTAAGACCAGTATGGAGCGACGGCACTCCAGCACACACTATCAAAAAATTTTGCATAGTTAACCGTTATGACTTGTCAAAGGAGTTCCCTATAATAACCCTAAGAAAGACTATGTTTAAAAATTGCATTGACGAACTACTTTGGATTTGGCAAAAAAAATCTAACAATATCAAAGACCTCAACAGCCATATTTGGGACAGCTGGGCAGACGAAACTGGTTCTATAGGCAAAGCATACGGCTACCAACTTGGCATCAAGCACAAATATAAAGAAGGCGAATTTGACCAAGTAGACAGAGTTTTGTACGACCTAAAACATAACCCTGCTAGTCGTAGAATTATGACCAATATTTATACTTTTGCAGATTTACACGAAATGCACCTATACCCTTGTGCATATAGCGTAACTTTTAACGTTACTGGCAACAAACTTAACGCTATACTTAATCAACGTTCTCAAGATATGCTAGCAGCCAACAACTGGAATGTATGCCAATACGCAATACTAGTGCATATGTTTGCTCAAGTTAGCGGTTTAGAAGTAGGCGAACTAGTACACGTCATTTCAGACGCACATATCTATGATAGACACGTCCCTATCATAAAAAATATTATGCAAAACGAACAATTTGAAGCACCACGTCTTGAAATTGACAAAAGCATAACAAACTTTTATGATTTTACTGTAGACAGCTTTAAACTGGTTGACTATAAATGCAACCCTAACAAAGAAAAATTTGAAGTAGCAATTTAGTTATAGGAGAAAACGTATGAATTTTATCGTAGCAGTAGACCAAAACTACGCAATAGGTTATAAAAACGACCTACTATATACCTTAAAACAAGATATGCAATATTTTAGGCAAACAACTCTTAACAAAGTTGTAGTTATGGGAGACAATACATTTTATTCTTTCCCTGGCAAAAAAGCTCTAAAAAACCGCATCAACATTGTTCTAACATTAAACCAAGATTTTAACGAGCCAGACACAATAGCCGTGCACGATTTTAAAGAATTATCGCAAGAAATCGCCAAATACAACCCAGAAGACGTCTTTATTATCGGCGGAGCAAGTGTATATACACAACTAATCCCTTATTGCAAAAAGGGCTATATAACTAAAATAAACGGCTCAAAACAGGCCGATAGATTTTTACCGAACCTTGACGAAATGCCTAACTGGACCTTGGTAGAAAAATCTAGCGATATGCAAGAAGATGGTTATACATTTAACTTCTGCATTTACGAAAACAAAGAACCAAAACCTTTTGAGTTCTAAACTATAATTAATTGACTATACAAAAACAAAAATGCTAAAATACTCATAGAGGTAAATATATATGATTGGTTTTATAACAGCTTTAAATAACGAAGCAGTATCTATAATAAACAATATGGAGAAAACAAAAAAGTCTACCCTAGCAGGTAAAACTTTGATTGAAGGTACATATCTAAATCACCCAGCAGCAGTTATTATATGTGGTGTGGGCAAAGTTAACGCAGCAATGGCTACACAAGCACTTATTGATAGATACCCAGATATGCAACTTTTAGTAAATGTTGGTATCGGCGGTACAGTTAACAAAAAAATACCGCTAGGTCTTGTATGTATGGTAAAGAGCTGGATACAGTATGACTTTGACCTAAGCGAACTAGAAAATGTACCAGTAGGCAAACTTAACGAGTTTGATACTCCTTATCAATACATTAGCAACAACTATACTCAAAATATCAAAAAAGAATATAAAGAAGTTGTTCTTGGTACTGCAGATAGATTTGCAAATAGCCAAAAACAAGCTGACTTTATGATAACAAAAAATATCGACGTATGCGATATGGAGGGTGGCAGCATAGCTCAAGTATGCAAATACAACAAGATGCCACTACTTATGCTAAAAGGTATATCTGACTACGTAGGTCAAGATTTAGAAGGTATCTATGATAGATATAGCCAAGTAGCTATCTCAAACCTACAAAAAGAACTTGTAAAAATCTTATCAAGAGTTTAATATGGATATCTTCTTAGAAATATTTATAGAAATATACTTAGACCTTGCTTTTTACTTCTTTCCAGAAGATAAGCTAAAACCTTGGCAAGTATTTTTAATTAGATTAGTATGTATGATTATCGCTTTAGTGTTTATTGGATTACTACTTGCAGGCATACTAATACTTACCACAACCAACACTAACCAAACCCTTGGCATAGTATTAACAGCAGTTGGCGGAGTATTAACAGCAGTACAATTTATAGCAAGTACAGTTCTTATTATAAAAAATAAAAGATAGGCAAAAACCTATCTTTTTTTATTTTTGATATTCTGTTATAAACTATAATGTTTTACTATTGATGCTTTAGATTAGTACGAGCATTAGCAACAATAATTAATCGGCTTTAAAGTATTATATTTTAGATGTATATAAAACAAAAAGACAGGCTCGTGCGCCTGTCTTGATGGTATGTCGGCAATGTTCTATTTTTCCGGGCTGTTACCGGCCAAGTATTTTCGACGATGAAAAGCTTAACTTCCGTGTTCGAGATGAGAACGGGTGGGACCTTTTCTCTATAGTCACCGACAATGGTATATTTAAAAGCTATTGCTTTGAAATATCTGATTAAATTGTATCAGCAATAACTGTTTTTGTCAATCATAATTACCACATTGGCAACTGCACATTTAGTAGACTTAGTGAAAACTTATAAAAATTTGTTTGACATAATTGTTGGTCAAGATCATCTCTGATCAAGCCCTCGACCTATTAGTATCAGTCAGCTACGTACATTACTGCACTTCCACCTCTGACCTATCAACCTTGTAGTCTGCAAGGGGTCTTACTATCTTATGATATGGGATATCTAATCTTGTGGTAGGTTTCACGCTTAGATGCTTTCAGCATTTATCCTTTCCGCACATCGCTACCCAGCTATGCAGTTGGCACTACAACTGGTGCACGATCGGTGCGTCCAACCCGGTCCTTTCGTACTAAGGTCAGATCCCCTCAAATATCTTACGCCCACGATGGATAGGGACCAAACTGTCTCACGACGTTTTGAACCCAGCTCGCGTGCCACTTTAATCGGCGAACAGCCGAACCCTTGGGACCTGCTTCAGCCCCAGGATGTGACGAGCCGACATCGAGGTGCCAAACC
>JAZUPV010000038.1:0-3782 GCA_045605365.1 Clostridia bacterium | reverse complement strand
TGACAATAATACATCTGTAGATAATATTGTTGAAAACGGTCCTATAATTACTACTGAAGATGACTCTACAAATGTAACAGATGTTAACAAAGATAATTTAGATAAAAAAGAATAAAACCTAACAAAATAGGTTTTATTTTTTTATTAAAATGGTTGATATAAAGTATTGATAAAATTAAAAAACACTACTAAAACTAGTAGTGTTTTTTTGTTTAACATTTTACAAATTACTTATTGGTATCTATTGGAGCATTGGCAAGGTTTAGATAACTTTGGTATCTTGCTTCTGCATATGCTTTGCTTTCTTGATATAGTTTTTCAGCAAGTGGTTCGCTAATTTTCTTTAGTGAAGTATAACGAGATTCGCCTTCTAAAAATTCTCTATAATCTCTAGTTGGAGCAGGGCTATCAAGAGTAAATGGATTTTTGTCAGTGCCAACAAGTTCTGGGTTGTATCTATATAGATGCCAGTAACCACATTGTACTGCTTTTTTGATTTCTTCTTGAGAACCTGACATATTGATACCGTGGTTGATACATGGAGCATAAGCAATAATCAAACTTGGTCCGTTATAAGCTTCTGCTTCTGCCATAGCTTTTGCTGCTTGGTTCATATCAGCGCCAAGACCAATTTGTGCTACGTATACGTTTTTGTAACTCATAGCTATCATACCAAGGTCTTTTTTAGGGCTACGTTTACCAGCTGCGGCAAATTTAGCAACAGCACCAACTGGGGTAGATTTTGATTGTTGTCCACCTGTGTTGCTGTATACTTCGGTGTCAAGTACTAGTACGTTAACATTTTCGCCACTAGCAAGTACGTGGTCAAGACCACCATAACCGATGTCATAAGCCCAACCGTCACCACCGATAATCCATACGCTTTCTTTAACAAAATTGTTTTTGTATTCGTACATAGGACTATTAGGGTCGATATGTGGGATAATTTTTAGTGATAGTTCATAACTCTTTTCGCCATCGTCAAAGTTTTCTAACCATTCGTTTAACAAAGCTTTTAACTCTGGGTGAAGAATACTTTCTACATTGTCTTTTACGATATTGTATAGTGTGTTACGAGCATTTTGTTTAGCTAGATATATACCATAACCAAACTCTGCGTTATCTTCAAACAAGCTACTTGCCCAAGCTGGTCCACGACCTTGGCTATTTTTTGCAAATGGTGTAGATGGAGCAGAACCTGAGTAGATTGAGCTACAGCCAGTTGCGTTGGCAATTAACATTCTCTTGCCGAATAGTTGAGATGCAAGTTTGATATAAGGAGTTTCGCCACAACCTGCACAAGCACCGCTAAATTCAAAGTAAGGTTTGTTAAATTGACTACCTTTAACAGTGTTTGATTTAAAGATGGTTTGAGGGTTTTCGATATCTTTAGAGTATTCGTAGTTTGCACTTTCTTTTTTGTCTTCTTCAACGGCAGGTTTCATTTCAAGTGCTTTATTTTTTGCAGGGCATACTGCTACACAGTTTTTGCAACCGGTACAGTCTGCAACGTTAACTTGCATACGGTAGTTATAACCATTTACGCCTAGGGCTTTGTTTGTTTCAAAACTTTCTGGGGCGTTCTTTAAGTCTTCGTCGCTAACAAGAACTGGTCTAATTGCTGCGTGTGGGCATACCATTGCGCACATATTACATTGCATACAGTTTTCTTTTACCCAGCAAGGTACGTCTACTGCGATGCCACGTTTTTCGTATTTTGCTGTATCTGTTGGTACAAAACCTCTTGCATCAAATTGTGATACTTTAAGGTCGTCACCACGTTTTTGTTCAATTTTTGCGATATAGTCTGTATAGTATTCGTCGTCAACTTTGCGTGGGGTAACTTTAACACCTTTTGCAAAAGTATCTAGGTCAATTTCTACAAGACCTTTTGTTGCGTTTGTGATAGCTGTTACGTTAGCGTTAACGATAGCTTCGCCTTTACGTTTGTAAGTTTTCTTAGCAGCTTCGATAAGAAGTTCTTCTACTTTTTCATATTCGATTATGCCAGTAAGCTTAAAGAAGCAAGCCTGCATAATAACGTTGATACGGTTGCCAAGACCACTTTGTTCTGCTATTTCGTTAGCGTTGACAACGTATAACTTAGCACCTTTGTCTTTTAGATCTTTTAAGAAAGTATCAGGCAAGATGTCTTTTAGTTCTTCTAGAGAATATGGTGAGTTTAGTAAGAAAACGCCACCTTGTTTCAAATCTCTTGCCATATCATATTTTGATACGAAACTAATATTGTGACAAGCGATAAAGTCTGCATTTTCGATAAGGTATGGGGCATTGGTGCTGCCTTTACCAAAGCGAAGGTGAGATATTGTCAAGCTGCCAGATTTTTTAGAGTCATATTCAAAATAACCTTGACAGTTAAGATCGGTATTGTCACCGATAATTTTGATAGAGTTTTTGTTAGCACTAACTGTACCATCGCTACCAAGACCATAAAATTTGCAACTATAGTTGCCATCGTTTAGGTGGTATGTAGTTACATTTAGTGAAGTGTTTGTTACATCATCAACAATACCTACAGTAAAGTGATTTTTAGGGGTTGTAGAACAAGCATTGTCTACGATAGCTTTTACCATAGCTGGTGTAAACTCTTTGCCACCAACACCATATCTGCCAGCAAGTACTTGATAGTTTGTGTTGCCTGTTTGTACAAGTGCACAACAGATATCTTCATACAATGCTTCACCGCAAGAGCCTGCTTCTTTAGTACGGTCAAGCACTGTGATTGTTTTTGTAGATTTTGGTAGAGCCTTGATAAGGTCTTTTGGTTCAAAAGGACGATACAAACGTACGTTTACCACGCCACATTTTACGCCTTCTTTATTAAGTGCTTTTACAGTTTCGATAGCTGTTTGAGCACCGCTACCCATAAGTACTATTACGTGTTCTGCATTTTTGTCACCGTAGTAGTCAAATGTGTGATAACGTCTGCCAGTGATTTTGTAAAGGTCGTCCATAGCTTCTTTTACACAATCAACTGCTTTTGTATAATATTTGTTGCATGCTTCTCTGTTTTGGAAGTAAATGTCAGGGTTTTGTGCTGTACCTTGTTGATGTGGGTTAACAGAACTTAGAGCACGTTGCTTGAAAGCTTGGATATATTCTGTAGGAACAATCTTTTTCAAGTCTTCGTAGTCAATGTCGTTGACTTTGCTTATTTCGTGGCTTGTTCTAAAACCATCAAAGAAGTGTACAAAAGGTACGCTACTTTTCAAAGTTGCAATATGAGCTACTGCAGCCATATCAAGGGCTTCTTGTACGCTAGAACTTGCAAGCATTGCAAAACCAGTGCTACGGCAAGCCATAACGTCAGTATGGTCACCAAAGATTGATAGGGCATGAGTTGACAAAGCTCTTGCACTTACGTGGAATACACATGGTAAAAGTTCACCCGCAATCTTGTACATATTAGGTATCATAAGTAACAAACCTTGGCTACAAGTAAATGTTGTAGTAAGAGCACCTGCACTTAGGCTACCGTGAACTGTACCAGAAGCACCACCTTCACTTTGAAGTTGAGTAACTTTTACAGTATTGCCAAATAGATTTTTGATATCCTTACCTTGCCATTCATCAGCTAGTTCTGCCATAGGTGATGATGGAGTGATAGGATAGATTGCTGCCATTTCGCTAAAAGCATAGGCCATTTTTGCTGCGGCGGTATTGCCGTCAATAGTAATTTGTTTCAATGTTCTATCTCCTATTTAACATATTTTTAGTATATACTAAAGCCTCTCAAAACTCAACTTAATTAAACTACTAAC
>JAZUPV010000037.1:0-7122 GCA_045605365.1 Clostridia bacterium | reverse complement strand
CACCCAAGAACACACTTTAAAAAAAATCTATAACAAATTTAAAGGGTATGGTTATTACCCCAATGACCCAATAGAGATACCTACCCCATTAGAGATAATGAATTTTTTTAACAATCACGAAATTTGCCGTGAAAACATATCTGGCTTAACTCTATTGGGATACAACAGAATTGGTAGCGTTTACTCTTCAAGATACACAGGCCCTGTAGACAAGTATAAAGTGGCTTATCTTTATTTTGAAAACAACCAGCCTGTTATAGAAGCATTTGATATGTATTTTTGTTTTTATAAAAAAGTTAATCAAACTTGGAGAGATCATATAAAAAACACCCTAACAGGAGAACAAAATATCCCTGAACATTTTAAAAAAAGGATTAAAGTTGCTCAAGCATAATAATAGTAGTAGAACATAAAAAACTTAATAAATAATAAGGTAACAAATGAAAAAACATATAGCTAAAAAAACAATAATTTTATACGTATTAAAAATGCTAGAACAAGCATCAAGCAAAGAAAAACCTTTGTCTTATACTAGTATGGCAAGAGTGCTTAATTCTTTAAGCGTGCCTTGTGATAGAAAAACAATCAGCCGCAACGTCGACTACTTAATAGAGTTTGGATACCCTATAATTAGGGTTAAAGGTGTTGGTTGCTATATGGACAAGCCTAAACAAACAACAACTATTTAACCCAACCCCAAAACATTTATCTAACACTTCAATATTTATCTAACAAAATAAAAAAAACACATATTTTAATAATATGTGTTTTTTATACATAATTACGATCTATATCTATACTAAAATTATAGCGTCTATCTTGACTAAAGTTATCTTTTAAATGTTTAATAATCTGTTTTTTTGTTAGTTTTACTTCATAAGGTACAATACAGTCAAACATTATATTTGTGTTGTTTTGACCTTCTGCTACCCTAAAATCATGAATAATAAGTTGTGGATTTAATTTTTTCAAGATTCTTTGAGTTTTTTGTTTTAAAGAGTTAACTTTTTTATTTTTGTTTTGTATAGGGTCTGAATGTATAACAATATGCAAACCAAAATCGTTCAAAAAATCTTCTTCAATGTCGTCAATAAGGTCATGCGTTATAAGAGGATCTACATCGGCAGATACTTCTATATGAACAGTAACAAAGTTTTTGTTTTTACCATAACTATGTATCATAAGTTCGTGAAAACCCAAAACGCCATCATAAGAACAAAGTTTTTTCTTAATTTTTACAACAAGTTCTTTATCTGGTTTTTCACCAAGAAGCGGGTTGATTGTTTCTAACAAAACTCTAAATCCAGACACAACAATAACTATCGCAACTGCAAGACCCACATAAGCATCAATATTAAAATTGCAAGTCCAAATAATTATCATAGCTGTTAAGGTTGCTAGGGTGACAATTGTATCATTTCTTGCATCAACTGAATTTGCCATGATAGAATCTGAATCTATAGCTTTGCTAAATTTTCTATAAATCAAATATTGACTAAACTTTATCAATACACTCACAGCTAATACTACTATAATAACCCAGTTAACATGAATAGTTTGCGGATTTAGAATTTTATCAAAAGAACTTTTGCCAAGAAATACACCTACTATACATATCAAAAAGGCAACTATTAATGCTGATATATATTCATATCTTGCGTGTCCAAAGGGATGCTCACTGTCAGCAGGTTTGCTAGATAGTTTAAATCCTACTAAAGTCACGCCTGAAGATATGCCATCTGATAAATTATTTACAGCATCAGAAATAATAGCTATCGAACCACTTATTAAACCTAACAATAACTTGCCAGCAAATAAAATTAGATTAGTAATAATTCCATAGCAACTTGACACTATGCCATATTTTAACCTAACTTGCTCGTTATCTGTATCTTTATAATTTTTTATAAATAATTTTTCTAACATTAATTTTTCCTTACGATAAAGATTATAACACAATTTATTAATTATAAAAAACATTTTTAATTATAAAAAAAACAAGGTTAATCAACCTTGTTTTTTATAATATTATTGGTACTCAGCTACGTTGACCCATTTTAGAAGAAAGTCTTTTTCTTCTTGGACACCTTTTGTAAGTTGGGTTGCTGCGACTATTGGTATCCATCTTTGGATATGTTTAACTTCTATGCCGCTTTTTGATGCAAATAAGTTAAGGTATTTGTCTGCAAGGTCGGTTTGACCTTGAATAGAAAACAATAGATAAGTACGTGCAACATCTGCAGAAGCGTTGCCTTGGGTAACATGCGCCCAATCTAAGATATAATAAGAACCGTCTTCTTTAATAACGATATTGCTTGGATTAAAGTCGCCATGACAAAGTTTTGCGTGGTTTTTCATACCTTCTAGACGTTGAAGAAGTTCGTACTTGGTGCTGTCGTCAATGTCGTTAGAGTTGGTGATTTTGCGTTTAAATTTATCTTTTATTCTGCTAAGCAGTGGTGTTGTTTTTGACAAAATCTCTAACTGAATATCGACAAACATTTCTAGATATTGATCTTGTTTTGATGGGTTTTGTTTCATAAGTTCTTCTAAAGTATCACCTTCGATATGTTCAAATACTAGTGCCCATCTGTTGTCAATTTTTGTTACTTCAATAAGTTTAGGTATATTAAGATCGGTGTTTTCTTCTACCCTAGCTTGGTTAAGGGCTTCGTTTAAGATATCGGCTTTAGAATAATTTTCTACAAACAACTTAATTGTTTTGCCGTTGTCTTTGTAGACGGTTTTGGTTGGTCTTTGTGCGATAGGAGTGTTTAGATTATAACTCATTATTTGTTACCTCCATAATATGCTCTTAGATACATTTCTTTGATTTCGCTCATAAGCGGATATCTTGGGTTAGCACCGGTACATTGATCGTCAAAGGCTTGCTCTGTCATTTCGTCAAGTCTATCTAAGAAATATTGCTCGTCTACACCATAATCTTTGATGGTTGGTTTGATACCGATTTGAGCTTTTAACTCGTCGATTTTTGCGATAAGTTTTTCTAATTTTTCTTGATCAGTTTTGCCGCCAAGACCTAATGTATCTGCTACTTGGGCATATCTGTTGAGAGTATGTGGGTGATCATATTGTGGGAAGGTACCCATCTTAGTTGGTACTTCTTGTGCGTTAAATCTCAACACTTCGTTGATCATAAGAGCATTGGCTACGCCGTGTGGCAAATGATGAAAAGCGCCAAGTTTGTGAGCCATAGAGTGACAAACACCCAAAAACGCATTGGCAAAAGCCATACCAGCCATAGTTGCAGCGTTTGCCATTTTTTCTCTAGCTTCGATATCGTCTGCACCATTGTTGTAGGCACGTGGTAGATAATCAAAGATAACTTTTAGAGATTGTAGGGCTAGAGCGTCTGTATAGTCTGTAGCCATCATAGAAGCATAGGCTTCTAATGCGTGAGTTACTGCGTCTATACCAGAAGCTGATGTTAGACCTTTTGGTGCGTTAAGCATAAGGTTGCAATCTACGATTGCCATATTAGGCATAAGTTCGTAATCGGCAAGTGGATATTTTGTGCCGGTGCGCTCGTCAGTGATAACTGCAAAAGGTGTTACTTCTGAACCTGTACCTGCAGAAGTTGGCACTGCAATAAAGTAAGCCTTTTCACCCATTTTTGGGAAGGTATATATACGTTTGCGGATATAAACAAAACGCATAGCCATATCCATAAAGTCTACTTCTGGGTGTTCGTATAGAACCCACATAATTTTGCCTGCGTCCATAGCAGAACCACCACCAAGGGCGATAATGCAATCTGGCTTGAAAGCAGACATTAGTTTTGCGCCTTCTTTAGCACAGGCTAAAGTTGGGTCTGGGGCTACGTTAAAGAATGTTTGATGAGTGATACCCATCTCGTCTAGTTTGTCAGTGATACCTTTTGTATAGCCATTTTCATAAAGAAAAGTATCTGTTACTATAAATACACGTTTTTTGTCCATAACGGTAGATAGTTCTTCTAGCGCTACTGGTAGACAACCACGTTTGATATAAACTTTTTCTGGGGCTCTAAACCACAACATATTTTCTCTCCTTTCGGCAACTGTTTTTATATTGATAAGGTGTTTTACTCCGACGTTTTCTGATACTGAGTTGCCACCCCACGTACCACAACCAAGTGTAAGTGATGGCTCTAGTTTGAAGTTGTACAAGTCACCTATACCACCTTGAGAAGATGGTGTGTTGATTAGCACTCTGCAAGTTTTCATAGTGCGTTCAAATAGGTCAATTTTGTCTTGTTCTTTTGGGTCGATATAAAGTGATGATGTATGCCCCAATCCGCCGTCTATGATAAGCTGGTCGGCTTTTTGAACAGCTTCGTCAAAAGTAGAAGCCCTATACATTGCAAGTACTGGAGAAAGCTTTTCGTGAGCGAACTCTTCGCTAAGGTCAACGCTTTGTACTTCACCTATTAAAATCTTGGTATTGTCTGGTACGGTAACACATGACAACTCTGCTATAGTATGAGCTTTTTGACCAACAATTTTTGCATTAAGAGCACCGTTGACGATGATAGTTTTGCGTACTTTTTCGGTTTCGTCTGGGGTTAAAAAATAACAACCACGTGCTAAAAATTCTTGTTTTACTTGGTCATATACTTGGTCTAGAACAATAACAGATTGTTCTGAAGCACATATCATACCATTGTCAAAAGTTTTTGAATGGATAATTGAGTTAACGGCAAGTTTGATATTTGCTGTTTGGTCAATGACAGCTGGAGTGTTACCTGCACCTACTCCTAGAGCTGGCTTGCCACTAGAATATGCAGCTTTTACCATACCGGGCCCACCAGTTGCTAAGATAATATCTGCATTTTGCATAAGATAAGTTGTAAGTTCAAGCGATGGCACATCTATCCAAGAAACAATGTTTTCTGGAGCACCTGCTTCTACAGCGGCTTGCAACAATAGTTTTGCAGTTTCGATAGTAGATTTTTTTGCTCTTGGGTGTGGGCTGATAATGATACCGTTGCGGGTTTTTAGCGCCAACAAAATCTTAAAAATTGCAGTAGATGTTGGGTTTGTGGTAGGGATAACTGCTGCTATAACGCCGATAGGCTCAGCAATCTTTTTTATACCGTATACTTTGTCATAAGATATAACGCCGCAGGTTTTTGTATCTCTATATTTGTTGTAGATATATTCTGAAGCAAAGTGGTTTTTTATAACTTTATCTTCTACTATACCCATACCAGTTTCTTCAACAGCCATCTTAGCTAGTGGTATACGCAAGTTGTTTGCCTTAAGTGCTACCGCTCTAAAAATTGCATCTACTTGTTCTTGCGAATATGTTGCAAAAGTTTTTTGAGCTTGTTGAGTAATTCTTAAGCCTTGTTCTAGATCTTCTAATGTTTGTATAATATTTCTGTCCGACATAATAATCTCCTAAATTATATTCTATATGTTGTTTATAAACCATTATAGACAAACATATTGATAACTATATTACTAATTATACCTAGTAAAATGTCAAAAATCATAAACCACAAATGGCTCATAACAAAAAAACATCTTACCGCATCATTATACCACGAACAATTATTGGTAAGCAACTAAAAAGCAATTTTGAATATAAAAAAACACCTTATTTTAAGGTGTCATTTTTATTATTATTGTTGTTGTTTTGTAGAATGTTTTAGACTAAGAGCGATAGATACTGCAAGTATACATTCTGCTGGATAATAAGTAGCCAAACACAAAACCCCAGTGATACTAGACAAATTGCCAAAGACATTTAGTAATAGCATCAAATCTGAAAAAAAGAACAAGCAACTACCTACTACAATCATAAGGTTAAGTAGAGTTTTTTGTTGGATTAAGTTAGATATAGCCTTGCCTACCATACAAGAGATAACAACAGCATATACACAACACAATATCTCTAATGTCACCCCACCAAAATCAAATATTGGTGCTAGAGTAATAAACAAAACTGATGGCACAAAGATAATCGCACCATATATTAGGTCGGTTAACTTAAACTTGATAATAAAGCCATAAGCAACAAAGTAAAAAATATGTCCTACAGCAAATAGTAATGCACCTATTATAAACTCAATCTCTAAAAGTATATCGCCTAACATAGCAAAAAATAAACCAACTGCCATAGTTATAGCAAACTTCTTGTAAGAAGTGTTGTTTTTTAGGGCGTATACTAAGTTAACTATACCCAACAGTACAAAACCTGCACTTGTGATGCTTTTTATAACTAGTGTACCATACAAAATATAAAAAATATCGCCAACACTAATCAAACTTATCAATAAAATATTTAATGCTAAAAATAAGTTTTTCATACTAAACTCCTTTATTCTTGAACTGAATAATATATCATTTCTAATTCTTTTGCGGTATATATAACTGGCACTGGATATAGCGGATTTGCTTCGTGCTCAGCAGTGCGAGCAAGTTCAGCAATATCAGCAGTTTTTATACCAGACAACTTTGATGGTATATTAAGATTTTTGTTAAGGTCAATAATTTTGTCTATAAAAAGTTTTGCACCTTTTTGATAAGAAGTATTTTTGTCAAACAAATTGGCATATACACCAAGTCTCCACAACTTTTTATAAACTGCTTTGCCATATTTTTTTAAAACATAAGGTAATATAACTGCATTGGCAAGACCGTGTGCAATGTTATATTTGCCACCAAGAGAGTGTGCCACTGCGTGAACATAGCCAACATACGACTTAGTAAAAGCAAGACCTGCAGAATATGACGCTATAAGCATATTTTCTCTAGCAATAAGGTTGTCGCCGTTGTTGTAGACTGTTTGGATATTTTCAAAAATAGTCTTAACGGCATATAGAGAACATTGTCTAGTTTGTTTGGTAGTGCTTCTACCGATATATGCTTCGATAGCGTGAGTGAGTGCATCCATACCAGTTGTTGCGGTGATATGTGGCGGCAAACCTAGTGTTAGGCTTGCATCTATCAAGGCATACTTTGGTATAAGTGGGAAGTCGTTGATGGCGTACTTGTGGCGAGTTTTTGTATCGGTTATAACGGCGGCAAGTGTTGTTTCGCTACCGGTACCAGCAGTAGTTGGCACAGCTATTAACAAAGGTAGTTTTTTTCTAACTTTCAATATACCTTTCATCTT
>JAZUPV010000036.1:0-3707 GCA_045605365.1 Clostridia bacterium | reverse complement strand
AGCTATCTTTGTAGTTTATGGCAAAGACGCCGTTAAAAACTTGTTAAGCGTAGACTACAAACAAGGTGATATAAGTGTAACAGGTTTTGTAGGGAGTCCAATCTATTCTAAACCTAACAAAACATACCAAACACTTATCATCAACGGTAGATATGTAGTCAATGCAACAGTTTCTACTGCGGTTTATAACGCTTTTGAAAACTATATAATGAAGGGCAGATTCCCATTTTATGTATTACATCTAAGTATCCCTTTTGACCAAATAGATGTTAACGTTCACCCTAACAAACTAGATGTTAGATTTCAAGCTAACAACCTTATCTATACAATATTTAACAATGCTGTTGCAACCGCTTTGTTACAAGCCAACAACATTATGAATATTAGTGCAGAAGAGTATGTTCAAACTATCACAGAATCACCAAAAGCTGAACTAACAGAGCAATCTTCTCAAATTTATGAAAAAACTAATCTACCTAATGTAAGTGGGCATAGTTTTAGCCAAGAATTATCAAAAATAGACAATACTACTATGCAAACTGCCCAAAATACTGAGCATAATACTATGCAAAACAGCATAATAACATCTATGCAAACAGCAACAATATATAACTCAAAGAGTTTTGATATGTCACAAGAACCAACCTTAAAACAAGACAATGGGTTATATTATGATATTTTGAGCAAAGTACAACAATTAGACAAGGTAGAAACAACTCCGGTAGTTGAGCAAAAACAAGAAGAATTTTTATCAACTTCTAATATCTCTAACCACAAAATTATCGGCAGTATTTTCAAGACCTATATTCTTGTAGAAAAACAAGATAGCCTATACTTTATTGACCAACACGCCGCACACGAAAGGCTTATCTTTGACGACTTTTATTTAAAGAGTCAACTTAACAAATCTACATCTCAAGATTTGTTAGTACCATATAGTTTTAAAGTAAATTCTCTAGAAAACACATTAATTGAAGACAACCTTGCTTCATTTAAAGATTTAGGTTTTGAGATTGAAGAATTTGGTAGTTTGACATATCGTATCAATGCTGTACCGGTAGATTTGTACAACATAAACTTACAAGATTTTGTACAAGATTGTTTAAAAAATCTAAATAAAGTTTCTAAAAATAATGACACTATCAAACATTTTCTAGCGACATCAGCTTGCCGTGCAGCAGTAAAAGCTGGACAAGAGCTAAACAGCCTAGAAATAGACAAACTTATCGATATGTTTAACAATACCAACACAACATTATTGTGTCCACACGGTCGACCAATCTGCGTAAAAGTATCAAAAACAGATATTGATAAGTGGTTTAAAAGGATTGTATAATATGCCACCAAAAGTTTTAGTTATTGCAGGACCTACCGCTAGTGGTAAAACTAGTATAGGGGTAGAATGTGCAAAACTTTTTAATGGAGAAATTATATCTGCAGACTCTATGCAAATATACAAAGGTATGAATATAAACACCGCAAAAGTCACTGAAGACGAAATGCAAGGCATACCACATCATATGTTAGATATAGTCGACCCTAAAGACAATTTTAGCGTTAGTGAATATCGTGATATGGCAAGAAAAATAATTGACGATATTTTATCTAGAAACAAACTACCTATAATCGTCGGCGGTACAGGTCTATACATAAGAGGCATATTGTACGATTATAATTATTCTAACACCCAAAAAGATGACTCTATCCGTCAAAAATATCAAAAATTGCTAGAAGAAAATGACCCTAACTATATCTACGATATTTTAGTTCAAAAAGACCCCGAAGCTGCCAAAACAATACACCCAAACAACACAAAAAGGGTAATTAGAGCTTTAGAAATTGTAGATAGCACTGGCAAAACTAGACAACCACAACAAGAGTTAAAGCAACTATACGACCACACAATAGTCGTATTAGACTGGCCAAGAGATGAATTGTATAGTCGTATCAACCAAAGGGTTGATATTATGATAGAACAAGGCGGTCTTAACGAAGCAGAACACTTTATAAAATCTCTACCTGCAGACTGTCAAAGTATGCAAGCTATAGGCTACAAAGAATTTGCTCCTTACTTTAACAATCAAGCTACATTAGAGCAAGTTACAGACAATCTTAAGCAGTTTACTAGAAACTATGCAAAACGACAAATAACATATTTCAAAGGTTTTAAAGATGCTTTTTGGTTAAACCCAAAAACACAAAAATCTCAAATATTTGATTTAATAAAGGATAAATTAAATGATAGACAATAGAATTTATTTAGCAGAAAAAAAGCTAGTTTCTCAATTTGAGAAGCTAGATGATATAGCCCTATATAACCAAAATAAAATATTACAAACTTTTCAAAATCACCACATAGCACTAAGACATTTTGTCGGCTCTACTGGTTATGGTCACGATGATATTGGTAGAGATGCTCTATGTAGAGTTTTTGCTGATTGTGTCGGGGCAGAAAGTGCGATAGTTTCTCCAACACTAGCTGGGGCTTCTCACGCACTAAAAGTTGCTCTATATGGTATGCTAAGACCAGGCGATACTATGCTTAGTATCACTGGCAAACCATATGAAACTCTTGACGAAGTTATCTTTGGTAAAGAAGGTGAAGATATCGGCAGCCTAAAAGATTTTGGCGTAAAATACCTTCAAGTTGATTTTACAGAAGATGGTGAGTTTGATTTTGACAAAATCATAGAATATGCAAAAACCAATCCAAAGCTAATTTTCTTACAACGTTCTCGTGGTTATTTTTGGAGAGATGCTTTGTCTATCGCAAGAATCAAAGATGTTATTGATCGTATACGTCAAGTTAACAAAACTTCTTATATTATGGTAGACAACTGCTATTGCGAATTTGTTGAAAAACTAGAGCCTACAGATGTTGGCGCTAACATTATAGCTGGGTCATTTATGAAAAACCCTGGCGGTGGACTTGCTCCTAATGGGGCTTATATCGCTGGTGACAACAAATGTATCGATTGGATAGCTGGGGCATTTACTTCGCCTTCTCTAAAGCTAGAAATCGGCTCTTACGAGCAAGGCTATAGATTGTTCTTTCAAGGGTTGTTTATGGCGGCTCACACCACATTACAAGCCTTAAAATCATCAATGTTGTTTGGCAAAGTGTTACAAGATGTCGGTTACAAAGTTTTGCCAAAAGCTGGTGAAGACTTGTACGATATAACTAGATCTATAGAACTAGGCAGCGAACAAGATATGATTCAATTTTGCAAAGCAATACAAAGTGCAGCTCCAGTTGACAGTTTCTTAACACCAGAACCTTGCGAAATGGCTGGTTACAAAGACCCTGTTATAATGGCTGCTGGTTCATTTGTACAAGGCGCTTCGATAGAACTTTCTTGTGATGGTCCAATAAAACCACCTTACATAATCTATATGCAAGGCGCTCTTACTTACGAACAAGCAAAACTTGCTCTAGACAAATGTCTAAAATTTATGAATAAATAATAAAAAACAGGGTAGTTTAAAAACCCTGTTTTTTTATTACATACTTCTTATTAAACCAACTACCTTGCCGACTATCTCTACGTCAAAACAATATATTGGCTCCATAGTGTCATTTTCTGGTTGAAGTCTAAAATGACCTTCTTCTTTATAAAATCTCTTAACTGTAGCACTACCGTTAACCATAGCAACTACTATTTCTGAGTTGTCTGCATAACTTTGTTTTCTTACTATTACTTTGTCGC
>JAZUPV010000035.1:0-14563 GCA_045605365.1 Clostridia bacterium | reverse complement strand
TTTTTGAGACCATCTATAAGGCGCTTTTCTACCAAAGCTTTTTATCAAATTAAGTATAATTTCACCAAAATCAACAATATCTTTTTTTAATTGAAGATAGTTGGTTTTGTATGTATCGTGAGGATTTTCAAAAGAAACCTTAGTAGCATACTCATTGACAAACATTTGTATATCGTTGACCAATACAAACACATTAATATATGTAATAGGATTAGTGTGCAAATTTTTTCTATTAAGTTCTAGTAAGAAATGTTTGATTGACCACACTTTGTCCAAAACGATTATATGAACTGTTTGTTTATCCAATGCCTTTTCTGCTTGTTCAACGGCTTTATTAAACAATGTCTTAAAATATTCAATATTGCCTGCTCCATCTTGAAGGTCAACCAATGTTGCAAAAGCTTTTCCTATTAACGCAGGTTCAAAAGCAGGGTTAACTGCTAAAATTTTATCATATAACTTAACGACTTCGTCATACATACGGCTTCTTTCAGCTTTTGTCGCTTGTTCATATAAGGCAACAATATCAACACCTTTGTTAGGATCGTCTACTTCTAAAATATATTGACTGCCACAAAACTGACAGAATCCCTTTGGTCTACCAATTTCAACATCAAGTGTGGCACCACAATTTTTGCAATCTATTTGTTTTACTTCCATTAAAAATCCCCCTGTCTTATTAATTTTATTATATATAATTAAAATTTTTGTTACAATAAAATAACATATCTACCTATCTAATCGATATTTTTCGCTTTATTGGTCAATATTTATTATTATTCACAAAATAATCAATACCACGACATTAATTACATAAAGCAACTCTATTATAATGGTCACCCCTACCAATATAATTTTAATATAAAAATATATTACATTGTAATTACTTCTTCGTGAGATTTTTCTTTAAAAATATCTTTTACAAATATTCTACCCATAGCGTCATTTCTTGTACTACGTTGAAAACTCATAAAATCATCACAAACTGTCTTGTATGGACTATCGCCATCAATACTAAGTTTTGACTGAATTAAATCAAATCTTTCTTTAATATTATCAAAACAATCTTGCCAAGACACATCTCTTTTTGAAAGATCATAACAACATTCTTCAATACAAAAAGCTGTAACACCATACAAATAAGATTCAAACTCTTCAGGGGTTGGGTTTTCTTTTTTCTCAAAATCTAATATCTTTTGTAGTTGAATCTTTCTATATTCTTCCCAATCAATAACAACAACAGGCAAATTGTGTTTTTTTGCAAATTCTCTACTTTTTTCATCAATTTCACTGTCAAAAGATACAACACATGTAGGCAAAATATCTTCACCTTGCGGATTTGTTCTCAGCATAGCATATTCATTGTATGTAGAGCTTGTTTGTCTTGCCATTTGCCTAGTGGGCATATAGTTTACACCCATCAACCTTTCTCTTCTTTGATATGTACCATCATCTGTTATAGAACATAAATCTTGCGGTCCACAAAGATATAGGCTTTCGTCAGGTATTTGTGTATAACCCAACAAAACTAAATCTTGATCTTGACGAGAATAGTGCCCCATAAACTCATCAGTGATTAAAGATGTTGCCAAAGTTTTTGACCCGTCTTTTTTAGGTCTAAAATCCACTTCATCTCCATGATTGTATGCACCCAAAGCACTGACAAGTATCGAAAAACTTTCTCCACTAAAGGTAATCACATCTACACCATCTTGTTTTTGAGCATCATCAATGTTAATTTTAGTCATACTTTGTTGCAATTCTCTGCAGTAGTATGGTCTCATAAACTCTTCTGCTCTACCTTCTTCAATCGCCTTTTGTAATAAATCTCTAGGGATTGTTTCGCCAAGTATACTTTCTAAGCTTTCAAGTTTTTCTTGACTTGCTACTCTTGATGTTATATATTCTTCATAATTTATCATAGTTTATAACTCCAACCAGTTTTATATAATTTATAATAACATAAAAAAATAAAAACGTATACAATTTATATACGTTTTTTTGTTTAACTTTATTGTGTAGTCAACTAAAAAATTTCAAATATAGGTAATATTTTATCGACTTCTTCTTTATATATTGTTTTGTCTAAGTTGTTATAATCTTCAAAATAATCCCACACAGACCAATAAAAATCTTCATAAAGCTTTAAATATCTTGTTTTGCTATTATTTTTTAGTTTTTCGTCTTTTAAATCTTCAACAATAATCTTTAGAGAATCTAGCATAGCTTTTTGCCTATTGCTTGGCTCCCATTTTGGGTTAGATACAAGAGTTTCATATTCTTTTTTTATTAACACAACAACATCTTTTAAACAGTTAAGAAAATCTAAATCTTCTACAGTCATAGTTTTTAACGCTTCAAGATTGAGATTTGGTCTAGTTTGTTTAAAATAGTTTGTCTTCTTAAAAGCACTGTCTAAATATTCTTTTATATACTCTCTAGTTATATTCATATACTCTCCAGTTAATAACTCTATAAATAACATTTAACCTTTATCTTAGATAAAAGTTACTTTTGTTATATTTACATTATACCACTAAACAAAAAAAATGCATACAAATTGTATGCACTTGTTTATAAAAAGAGTCTTATTTGATACGTTGTTTGTTTACATTAAGCACCACGCCTATTGCAGCCATTAAAACAACTAGGCTCGTACTACCTGCACTAATAAATGGTAAAGGCAAACCTGTTGGTGGTATAGACGCACTAACTACCGCTACATTGACAAGCACTTGTACTGATATAAGCGAAATAATACCTATAACTAGATAACAGCCGAATCGGTTGGGGCTGTTTTTTGCTACTTTGATGCAAAACAACATAAGCATAAAAAATACTACTAGTAGCCCAACGGCACCGACAAGACCTAATTCTTCTGCAATGATAGAAAATATAAAGTCGCTCTCTGCAAATGGCAAAAAGGCATACTTTTGTCTAGAGTTGAAAAGTCCTACCCCAAACAAACCGCCTGACCCTAACGAATACAGTGACTGTATTAGCTGATACCCTTCACCTTTTGGTGACGCCCACGGATCAATAAACGCCATAAGACGTTTTAGTCTATAAGGTTCTATAATAATCAGCACCGGCACTAATAATAAAGCTGGTACTAACAACAACAAAAAGTGCTTAAACTTGATACCACCAACAAACAGCATTATCATCATAACAAGCCCAACGCAGATTGTTATAGACATATTGGGTTCAAGTAATATAAGCAAACATATACCGCCGCCTATCAATATGATAGGTAGTATACCTTTAAAAGTTTTTATCTTGTCATAATGTTGTGATAGATAACTTGCACAAAAGACTATAAAGCAAAACTTGGCTATTTCGCTAGCTTGTATAGTAAACCCCGGCAACCTTATCCAACGTCTAGCACCATAGTTTTCTACACCGATACCCGGTATAAAAACAACTAATAGTATTATAAATGCACAAGCCACCATATACCATTTAAACTTGGCGTATTTATTATAATCTATATGATAAGTTATAAACATTGCAATACTACCGAGTACTACGCCGATGATTTGTTTGTACAAAAAATATTTGTCATCGTTATAATATATACTTGCGTTATAACTACTAGCACTATATACCATAACTACCCCAAATATAACCAACAAAAAAGTAATAATAAGTATAAAGATACTAGTTAAAGGGACTTTTCTTTTAGTTTTCACGAGAATACTCCCTTATATACTTTTCAAATTCTTTGCCACGGGTAGCATAACCATCAAACTCGTCAAAACTCGCACTCGCTGGTGACAATAACACACACCCACCCGGCTTGGTTATATACACGGCATATTCGCTAGCTTGTTTTAAAGTATCAAAGATAGTTATTTGTTTGTTGCAAGATAGAGCGCTATTGTACAATTTTTGTTTTACTTGACCACAGCCAACAATATTGGTGACATTGTCTGGCAAGTTGTTAAACAACTCTTTATAATCATACCCCTTGTCACTACCACCTAGTATTAATGTGATGGGTTTAGATATAGATTGCGTAGCAACTATAGTAGCGTCTATGTTGGTAGCTTTGCTATCGTTGATATATTCTATACCATTATATGTACATATATGTTGCAACCTATGTGGCAAAGCAACAAATGTAGCCACAGCGTCTTTTATGTGTTTGATCTTTACTCCGTACAAAAGTGCACAACATATACTACACAATACATTGTCAAGGTTATGTTTGCCAAGAAGTTGTATATCTTGTGTAGGCATAACAAGTGTAGACTTTTTACCATTATTAAAATATATATTGCCATCTTGCACATATACACCCTTGCACATTTTGTACTGGTCAAAATAATAAACTTGGCACTTAACTTTGTTGACTAGTTTTTTTGTGATATGACAATTGTTATTGATGACAAGATAATCTTTAGATTTTAGATTGTTTGCGATAGAATATTTTGCTTTGATATAGTTGTTTAGTGAACCGTGATGGTCAATATGATCGACACCAATATTAAGTATAGCTGCTATTTTTGGTTTAAATGTTTGTATGGCTTCTAGTTGAAAACTGCTGACTTCACACACAAAAGTATCTTTTTTGTGCCCATTATTAATCATACTACATACAGGCACACCGATATTGCCTACGGCGCTATTTTTTATACGGGCGACATTTAGTATGTGACTCACAAGCGAAGTGGTAGTTGTTTTGCCATTGGTGCCTGTTATTGCGATAAAATCATTTTTGCAATTTTGATAACCTAGTTCAAGTTCACTTATGACTAATTTTTTGAGTTTGTTGGCGTACTTAATATATTTATTATCTAAACTAAATGCTGGGCTCAATATAACTATATCAACTTTTTCTATAATCATATTTGATAAAGATTGCAACACAAAAACATTGTCTTTGTCCTTAGTGTTAAGATAAACCTGCTGTCTTAGTTGTTGGTTGCAGTCATAAAGATATATTTTTGAATGTTTGTTATAGATTAGTTGATAACTTGCCATACCGCTACGTGACAAGCCTAAGATAAGATAGTTATATTGTTTTGTTTTCATTGTATCACCTACATATTAAAGTTAACATTATGCTAAACACTGCTAGCATAAGTGTTATAATAATATATATGGACACAATCTTTGTTTCATACTTACCTTTTTTTTCAAAATGGTGATGAAGGGGCGCCATAAGAAAGATACGCTTTTTTGTTTTTTTGAAATATGCCACCTGAATAATAACCGATAAAGCTGACAACACAAACATAAACCCAAGCACCGGTATAATCAAACTTTGCCTACTAAAACACGCAAGACAAGCTATAAGTGCACCAAGAGATAAAGACCCCGTATCCCCCATAAATATACTTGCCGGGTGAGAATTAAACACCAAAAACGCAAGTATAGCCCCAAGTATGCAACAGTTGATGATGATTAAGTTAGATTGTTCGTTGATAAGGGTATTTTCTAAACCACTAGTCAAACCATCAAAATAAATAAAACTAATCACCCCAAACCCAAGCAAATAAACAAAACTTACCCCACCAGCTAGTCCATCTAGACCATCTGTAAGATTGACGCTGTTGGTCGTAGCGATAAAAACAACCATAATAATAGGTATAATACCCCAACCAAAATCTATCAAAACATTGCTAAACGGTAGGTAAAGTTTGCTACCAATCATTGGATTAAAATACACAAACAACGCCACTATCAAACTAATAGCTACTTGTCCTATGATTTTTTGATAAGGTCTAAGCCCAAGGTTTCGCTTGAACTTAATCTTGATATAATCATCTAAAAAACCTAACACCCCAAAAGCAAAAAATACCGCAAGAGTAACAAAAGCCATAGAGTGATTGTTGTTGACAAAAGCAAGAGAAACGACAATAGTCGACACAATAAATATCAACCCACCCATAGTAGGTGTACCTTGTTTTAGAGAGTGGTTTTCGACATAGTGCAAAATGTTTTGTCCAAACTTAAGTTTTTTTGTGAGTTTTATAACTATAGGCGCAATAATTATCGCTACCAAAAAAGTTATGATAAATGCTAAGAGATATTTCAAAATTATTTTGCTCCTATATTGCGAGATAGACCTTTGATGTAGTCATACACAACTTGGCTATCACTAAAAGGATATTTTATACCGTTGATTTCTTGATAGTCTTCATAACCTTTGCCCAAGACAACAACTACATCATTTAAAAAAGCACTGTTGAGTGCTTTTATTATTGCCTCTTTTCTGTTTTCTATAACAAAGACATCTTTTTTAATATCCACCCCTTGTTTGATTTGTTCGATTATATTATAGGGGTTTTCAAAGCGCGGATTGTCACTCGTAATAATTGTCGTGTCACTGTATTTTGTGGCAATTTGCCCCATTATAGGGCGTTTAGTAGTATCTCTATTGCCACCACAGCCAAATACAGTGACAATTTTGCCTTTGGTTAGGGCTTTTATATTTTTTAAAATGTTTTCTACACCGTCAGGGGTGTGAGCATAATCTACTACTACTTTAAACGGCGCATTAATATCTAATACATTAAACCTCCCCGCTACTTGAGTTATATTTTCGATACCTTTTATTATGCTACGATTGTCTATGCCCAATATCTTAGCACAAGTTATTGCACCTAAGGTATTGTACACATTAAACTTGCCAGCAAGAGCAATGTCGCAGTTTAAAATATCGTCAAAAAGATTAACAATAAAACAACTACCTTCAAGGTCCATCTTGATATTAAGAGCAAAGACGTCGCTTGGGTTCATAATAGCATAGGTAAATTTGTTAGTGTCACATAGATGAAAATAATCTCTACCATACTTGTCATCTACATTGATAACACAGTTTTTGCAATATGACTTTGTCAAAAATTTTTGCTTGGTTGCCGCATAAGTAGACATATCTTTAAAATAATCTAAGTGGTCTTGTGTAAGATTGGTAAAGACTCCTACTTCAAAATCTACACCGTATACTTTGTACAAGTCAATGGCGTGGGCAGATATCTCCATAGCAACATATTCTACCCCAGCATCGACCATTTGCCTAAAAGTATGAAAGAGTTGTTTTGGGTCTGGGGTTGTTAGAGTTGTTGGGTAAAAAGTATCATTGATGTATATAGCTGTAGTACCGATAACACCTACTGACTTGTTGGCGCTATGCAAGATACTTTTTAAAATATATGATGTAGTTGTTTTGCCATTGGTACCTGTTATGCCTATTATTTTTAGTTGTTTGTCGGGGTTATGATAAAAATTGCTACAGACTTTTGCGATGATTTGTCTAACGTTTTTTACTCTAATTTGCAAAGTATCCGTAGGCAAAATTCTTTCTACAAACAATACTTTTGCGCCATTACTTACTGCTTGGTCAAAAAAGTTGTGACCATCTACATTGACCCCTTGATAACAAAAGTATGCTGCGTTTTGAGTGGTTATTTCGCAGTCGGTCATAATATCTTCTACCTTAACATTGCTATCACCTACTATCTGCAAAACTTCAATATCTTTGATTAAATTATCTAATGTCATAATTATTCTCCTTAAAAACAACTAGATTGTACTAAAAAACACATCTAAAATTTGTCATAAGTAAAATAAGACATTATACAACAAAATATATAAAATTTTTGTAGCTTAATTTGTCGAAATTATCACATAACTGCTTTGACTAATTGTACTATTTGGGGCGGGTATTTGTGAAACTACTCTATCTCCGTCGCCGTCAATTTCGTAATAAATATTGCTTAATTCTAACTCTGTCATAGCCTGTGATAATGGCATACCGACAAGATTGGGTACTAGTATATTGGTAGGTTGTATTTGGGTGTTGTCAGGTGGTATGTTTTTGTATTCAAAAATAGATTTAAAGACATCTTTTGCATAAGGTGCTGCAACTACACTACCATAATAAGCCCCACTAGATGGCTCGTTAACACACAACAATATAGCATATTGCGGATTACTAGCCGGATATGTACCAAAAAAACTAGATACATATTTGCCACTGGCTATTTTGCCATTTTCGTATTTTTGTGCTGTACCTGTCTTGCCACCTATGCTATAACCTTCGACAAAGGTAAACTTGCCATTTTTGATACTTAACACACCTTCTAACATACTATTAACTTGGTTAGATACTTCTTGGTCTATAACTTGGCTTAGTATCAAAGGTTTGTTTTGTTTGATGATTTTATACTGGTCATAGATATTATCTACTAGATATGGTCTATACAGTTTGCCACCATTGACTGCCGCACAAAAAGCTGACAATAGTTGTATCTGTGTGACAGCTACCGCCTGCCCAAAACCTATACGGGCAAGGTCGACGTTTTTTACGTTGTTGATATTCATCAATATCCCAGAACTTTCGCCCAAGATATCTACTCCAGTTTGACTGCCTATACCAAACGATTGTAGATAATCATACAACTTGTTTTTGCCAAGTCTTAGAGCCAAATCCATAAAAACACAGTTGCAAGAATTGGCGATACCTTCGGTCAAAGTTTGAGAGCCGTGACCTATTGTTCTCCAGCATTTTATTCTTTGACCGTCGACAATACGATAACCTGGGCAATAAAATCTTTCTTCTAAGGTAGTTAACTTTTGACTAAGAGCAGCAGATATGGTCAGTATTTTAAACGTTGACCCTGGCTCATATACGTCTACGACACTGGTGTTTTTTGACAGTGACATAAGTGCAGAAATATTGTCACGTGGTGGGTTGTTGTTGTCGAAACTAGGCGCAATACCCATAGCAAGTGTTTTGCCACTGTTTGGTTCTAATATAGTTATAGAAGCTGATTTTGGGTTGTGGTCAAGCATAATTTTTGCAAGGGTATTTTCTACAATGTGTTGTATTTTGCTATCGATTGTTAGTTGAATACTTAGCCCATCTACACTAGGCAAATAATACTGCAAAGTGCCTTGTAGCTCTTTGCCAGAAGCAGTAGACTGGGTCATATTTTTGCCGTTGACACCTTTTAGATAAATATCATAATAAGCCTCTAGTCCTGACTGCCCTTGATTGTCTATAGTGGTATAACCTAGTATTTGGCTCAAAAACTGACCATAAGGATAATATCTATCGATATTTTGGCTAAGTACCACACCTTTGTAGTTTTTATCAATAATTTGCCGAGCTACGCTATCACTTATAGACAACTTGACCAAACTCTCTGATACAAACTTGTCAGTGGCTTTTTGATAGAGTTTGTCATAATCTAAATTTAGAAGTGTAGACAAAAAACTCGCCACACGTGCTGGGTCGGTGACATCTTTTGCCCTAATGTACACGTCATAAGTTGTATAACTTGTGGCAAGTTTGCTACCGGTACTATCTACTATGTCGCCACGTCTAGCGGACAATGGCAAAGTTCTTAGCCACTGCTCCGCCGCCCGTAATGTCAGCTTTGTCGAGTTGAGCCCTTGTATAACAAATAGACGTATAACTATTGCACAAAAAATAAAGGTTATTAGTAAAAATAATACTAATAACCTCTTTTGTAAAGATAATATAGAATATTTAAGTTGTTTCAACCATTAGCCCCCAAAAACACTAGAAAAGAAACTGCACAAATCGTCAAACCAGTTGCTTTCTTGTTCGTTTTTGATTGCGGTATTTTTGTTAAAGGTTTTTGCTTTTAGTGAGATACCACCATTTTGGGTCATACCGACGCCTTCTGGAGTTGTACCTTCTAGCAAAATCTGCAATTCGCTTTGCAATGCTTCTAGTTCTTGTTGTTTGATAACAAGCTCTTGAGAAGTAGTTGCTATTTGGCTATTATAACTTGCTATAGATACCGCATTATATATTAATAATACGCTAAGCAACAAAATAATAGAAGCATAAACTGCAATAATCAACTTACCACGCAAATTAAAGTTAAGTTTTGCGGTAGGTTGTTCTATCTCTTGTTTGTTAGAAATTGTTGGTAACATTTGAGTTTCGGCAATTTCTAGTTCATAAACACCATTTTTGTTAGAAGTTTGTTGAGTTTGTACTTCTGTGGTGCTTATCATTTCTTCTCTCATTTTTTCGTAAAAAGTCGCTGGGTCTTGAGAAGTTTGCAATTGTTGGTCAAAGCGCTTTAGTTGTTCACGAGCTATTTCTGAAATATCGTTAACTTTTTGCAAGTTTGCTTCGTCGATAGAAGTAGTCTTGTCTAAAACGCTAGTTCTAGAAAAATTATACTTATCTTGCATACGCTATGACCTCCTTTTTTTATATCTTTTGTGCTATACGCAACTTGCAAGAACTACTACGAGAGTTTTGTTTTTGTTCTTGTTCGGTTGCCATAATAGGCTTTTTGTTGACAAGTTTTATACTTGCTTTGTGGTGACACACACATATAGGCAAAGTCTTTGGACAGATACAATCTGTACTAAACTCTTTGTATACATTTTTTACTATTCTGTCTTCTAAAGAATGAAATGTCAAAACACACATTCTACCATCTGTTTTAAGGCTGTTTAACATATCTTTGATGACAGTGTCTAGACCTTCTAGTTCGCCGTTTACTTCTATACGCAACGCTTGAAAAGTCTTTTTTGCTACGCTACCGCCCTTGTGCAAAAGTTTTGTAGGATAACTATGCTCTATTATCTCTACTAACTTGCCTGTTGTGGTGATAGGTGCAAGTTCTCTTTGTTTGATAATGTTTCTTGCGATAACTTTAGCAAAGTCTTCTTCGCCGTATTCAAACAAAATTTTGATTAGTTCTTCGTAAGTATAGTTGTTGACAATATACTCTGCTGTTAGGTCTTGTTGTTGGTTCATACGCATATCAAGTGGTGCGTCATACTTATAACTAAAACCTCTATCAACATTGTCTATCTGGTATGAAGAAACCCCAAGGTCTATCAAAATACCATCTACATTGTCAATGTTTAAACTAGACAAAATGTTAGTATAATTGTGAAAGTTGTCTTGAACTAAATGTTTGTTACAATCATATTGTTCTAGCCTTGTAGTACTTGCAGCAATAGCTTCTTGGTCACGGTCTATACCGATAAGTGTACCTTTGTTTGACAGTCTTTTTGCAATTTCGCTAGAGTGTCCTGCCCCGCCAAGTGTAGCATCTACATATACTCCATCTGGCTTAATATCAAGACCATCTAAACACTCATTAAGCATAATTGGTACGTGTTTAAATTCCATACTCACCCAACTCTTGCAAAACTTGGTCAATGTTGGCATCGTTTTGTTGTTGATAAGCTCTCCATCTATCGGCACTCCATAGTTCAGCACGGTTGCCAACACCAACAAAAACAACTTCTTTTTCTATCCCAGCAAACTCTCTAAGAGTTGATGGCAAAAGAAATCTACCTTGATTGTCTTCGGCTACTTTGTAAGCACTAGAAAACAAAGTTCTCATAGCTCTATTAACCTTTTGGTCAAAAATAGGGAGCTGATTAATTTTATCATTAAATATTCTGTCTACTTCTGTTTTAGGGAAGACAAACAAACAACCATCGTTACCTTTAGTGATATAACAGCCTTCGCCAAGGTCATCTCTTAGCTTGCTTGGTATACGCATTCTGTATTTTTGGTCGCATGAGTGAAAGTATTCGCCGAATAACATTAACTAACCCTCCTTTTTTTGAAAATACAAAAGTATAGACTACTCTTTGTTCTGCATTTATTATACAACACTTTTTGACCACTTCCAACCACTTTTGACCACTATTTTAAAAAATTTTTATAAAAAGTAAGTAAAACTATGTTTTTTTGACCACTTTTTTTGATATAAAGTGACAAATTTAGCCTAAAAGTACAATTTTATCAAACATATATTTGATAAAATTGTGGTCACACCACCCTAAAAACAAAAAAACACTCCAAAAAATAGAAGTGTTATACATATCAAAATATAGTTATTGTTGATTGTTTTGTTTTTGTTGCAATATTTTTAGTACACGTGGTGCGCATATTGTAAACCACGAAGAAAACTTTTTTGGTTCTATTAACAGTTCTTTTGCTAGTTGTTGTTGAGTTAACCATCTATAGTCACAGGCTTCTTCTGGGTTTAGTGTAATATCTCCATCATAATAACCAAGCAATACGTGGTCAAGTTCGTATTCGTATAGGTTTTCGCTAAATTTGTTGTTATAAACAAAAGAAAATAATTCTTGTACATCACAGCTAGCGCCAATTTCGTCTAACATACGCTCTTTGGCAGAAGTTAAGACATCTTCGCCTGCCCTTGGGTGAGAACAACACGCATTAGCCCAAAGCCCCGCACTATGATATTTGTCCAAAGCTCTACGCTGTATCAAAATCTCGCCCTTGCTATTAACTAAAAACACGCTAAAAGCTCTATGCAAAATAGGTTGAGTATGGGCGTCCATTTTTTCTATAGTGCCGATTTCGTTGTCAAAGATATCTACTTTGACTAGGTCGTTGCGTAACATAATAAGTCCTTTTATAAATATGGTATTATCTCTGGCAGCGTATCGATGCCAGTTTCTAGATTAAAGTGTCCTTTGTTAGGTATAAAGATATGCTTGGCTTGTATAGAGTCAGCAAAATCTTTAAGTGCGTCTAACTTGATATAAGGGTCATTGTCAGAATAAAAACAGATGCGTTCTTGGCACAAATCTTTAAACTTAGATACATCATCTAAAAACAATGTAGAGTTAAGTTTGTCTATCTCTTCAAAACCAGAAATAAAGTTATTTGCACCGCTGACAAAGATTGCTTTTTTGATACTGACATTGTGTTTTAACAAAAATTTTACTACAAAGATTGGGCTTGCACTATGACAAATAAAAGTTGTGTTTTTGTCAATGATACCTGCTTTTAGATAACCTAACAAGACAGACTCCCAGTTGTCAAAGTTTTGCTTGTATGGAGTTGGTAGTTGTATACTAATAGCTGTGGCATCTTTGATATTTTCGTTAATATATTTGTTAGCCCAGCCAAACCAATTGCCGTATACACTACCACCAGTGCCGTGAATAATAATATATGTATTCATATTTTGCTCCTTATATGATTTGTACTAATTTATTATCTATCTTGTCACAAGATGTTAGATAATAAGTAACACCATTTTTGTTTACCACAGGGTCAGCTTTACAGCTGTTGCCGTGCAAGTGTCCATAGACAACTTTTGTTATACCATAACTTTCGATAAGTTTGGTAAAAGGGCTGTCTTCTCTCTTGCTGTTAAATGGTGGATAGTGCATTATACAAACTATCTCGTCACCGTCTTGTTTTTGGCTAACGGCTTGTTTAAGGGTCATATCTAATCTAATAAGTTCTCTATCTACTATCTTTTGGTCTTGAGAGTCTAGCGGCTCTCTCTCTGGCAAAATCCAGCCACGAGTACCACACAATATGATATTGTCAAACTTAACACAATCATTTTGTATAGCGTATACGTTATTTGGCAAAACTGACCTAACTTTGCTTATAGTGCTCCACCAATAGTCGTGATTGCCACGTATGATGATTTTTTTGCCATTGCCTATGTTAGAAATATATTCTAAATCTACAACAGCATCTTCTAGTGACATAGCCCAGCTGATATCCCCCGCAATAATAACAAGGTCTTGGTCTGACACTTTGTCTTGCCAGTCAGCTTTGATTGAGTCAAGATAATTGTCCCAACTTGGCCCAAAAATATCCATAGGTTTTGGATTGTTTATTGATAAATGTAGATCGCTTATTGCAAAAACTTTCATTAAAAAACCTTTGTCCCCTTAATGTTTTTAGTATGACACAAACAAAACAAATTTTCAACTAAATAGCAATTATTAAGGCAATATTGCCCTATATTAGCCATATTTTTTAAGTTTTGACAAATAGGTCATATTTGCAAAAACAAAAAAACTGCCTACAAATAGACAGTTTTTTTATAACTACACACGTTGGTTGTTGATAGCCGTAGGATAGATAGGTAGTTCTAACGCACCAGTACAAACGTCCGCTGTAAATTCTTGACAAGCAGGTGCAGAACAATAACCATAACTTGGTACAAGCAACTCTACCCTAGCGATTACTCTAATAATGATAGTGATACACGCACTAATGTTAAAGACATTGCCACTGACATAATTGCCTGTTGGACTAGAACTAGCACCAAAAGCCTCTATAGTATAAGGTACAATTGATGGTTGTGGTACAAACAAAATAACATCGTTAGGTACGGTTATCGTTGTTGTGCCAGTGCCTGTGACACCGTTGGCATCTGTGTATGTAACCAACAAAGGTATATTGACATTTAGGCTAACTCGTGCAAAGTTTGGTCTGTCAATCAATCTATCTACTATAAGATCACTTATTGTAGCGTCTCCGTTTGTTACTGCACTAACAAATGTTAATGGTAAAGCTGGAGATTGTGGTGTTTGGTTAGACAAAGATACTTGTAGGTTGGTTTGTTGTAGTTGCTTCATACAAGAATCTAAAACTTTGTTTGTTTGAATACATGCCTTTTCGCAGATACCGTTGAGTGGGTTGCCAGAAATAATACCTGGTATATTGCCTGTGCGATTGCAAGTGTAAAATGACATATATGTTTTACCTCCTATACAATTATATGCAAGGGAGTTTACAAAAGTTAAAATAAAAAAACACCCTTTT
>JAZUPV010000034.1:0-1963 GCA_045605365.1 Clostridia bacterium | reverse complement strand
GAACGCTGTTCATTTTAGCACATTTGTTCTAAACTGACATTACTATAACATTCTTATATCATAATAGACTTTATTGGCAAATGGTATATTTTTGATACTGTTTATTTTTTAGGTATTATTTGTTGGAAAAGTGTTGACATATTTGGCAAAAAGTGGTAAAATATAGATAGGTAGGGGGGAACAGCAAGCAACCCCTTATAACAAAAATATAACATAAGACTTGCAAAGGGTATAAAAATGGATACAGTATTAGCAATTTACAAAGAAGTACAAAATGGTTATGGCGATTGGGTGTTAAACCTTGTTAGAGTTTTTGTAGGTGGAGAAACAGACACAATACCAACAGAATACTACCAACCTTGTTATGTATGGCATATTATGGAGTTACACCCATACAAGACAAAAGCACAATAACCCAAATATAACGCCCCTGACGAGTAGTTGCAAATTACTACGAAACAGCCCAAAAATAGGGGCTGTCGGGCGAAGCCTATAAACCCAAACAAAAATACAACATAGGCAAGGAGAACAATATGCAACGCACAGTACACACAACACAATTTACAATTGCCGACATCAACACCGACACAATGTCAGTAGAAAAACGCATTGTAGAAGTCAACGAAGCCGACAGCAAAAAAGCACTTAAAGCACTTGTTAAAACTGTTGGCTATATGCCAAAAGTACTTGAACAAAAAGAGGCAACAAGATTGTACTATCTAGACGACGAAATCTTCTTCAAGTACGCAACCATTGTTGAGCAATAGCAAGTGCCAAATGTAGGGGGGCGAAATTCCCCCCTTACATTTCAATCAATATTGAGGTATATGTATGAAATCAAACGCACCAAAAATAGTAGTATCAAAAAGTTATCTAGAAATAGACGGCAAAACCTACATTCTAGACACACAAGAACACAAGCAAATGTTGAACAAATTAAAGTCACTTTGTACAACATACGAAATGCAAGAAATAGAACTTGAAAATAGTGGAATTAAATTACAACTATTGCGTTCCTACATTTTCAAATTTTATCACATAACTATCTTGCTAAATCAAGTATTAAATATCAATTGGTTGGGGGTTTAATCTATGAGTAAATACGAAGAATATTTGGAAAAACAAAATGCCCTTGAAAAAGAGTTGCGAAAAAAGGTAAAAGATAGGGTAGGCAAAGACATTTTCTATCAACTTGTTTTTTGCTATATACCAAACCACGAACTTATACACGCATACAACCAAATTTTGGCAGTGCGTGACGACAACGAAACGAAGGAGTAGAAAATGAAAATTAAAGGCTATAATTTTGAAAAAACAACTGCAAAATATATGCGTGATGTTTGCAACCGTTACTGTTGTTCAGAATATACCACACTAAAAGAAGCATATAAAAAACCCTCATATGATAAACAAATAACATACAATAGATGTGTAAAAATGTTTGAAGAATTGGACGGCTTTGACTTCCGTATAATTGGACACAATACTTATACATTTAGCGTAGGTTTTAAGTTTAGATATAAAGGTCAACTATATCTTGCATACATAACACCTACACACGATAGAATTGTACCGATATTTGTAGCATAATCTACACGGGGCTAGCCATCCAAAACTAGCCCCACAAAATCTACTATAAAGGGGGTGAGAAAATGGTGCAAACTACATTGCGAAAATTGCTTATAAATAGACGGCTATATTTGCTAAACAAAATCAACGACTACAAGTCAAGACTACTTGAAGATTACGACCAAGATTTAGCAAACATTACCGATACGCTAGAAGATGAATTAAATTTCGTCAACGACGCAATTAAATTGTGTCAATATCGTGGAAGATTTTAGATTAAATTTTACACGCAAAACAAACCAAAAATCTAAAAAACAAAATTAAATTAAAAGGAGAAATTAAATTATGGCATCATATGCAACACAAAAAAGAACAAATGTAACAAAGAAACAAG
>JAZUPV010000033.1:0-1728 GCA_045605365.1 Clostridia bacterium | reverse complement strand
CCTATAGCATAGCCACATATTGCCATAGCTTCGATAATGGCGTGTGGGTTACTTTCGATAATGCTACGATCCATAAATGCACCTGGGTCGCCTTCGTCGGCGTTACAGATGACATATTTTTGTTCTGCTTCTACCACACGGGTAAACTCCCACTTGTTGCCAGTTGGGAAGCCCGCACCACCACGACCACGTAGACCGCTGTCTTTGATAACTTGTATAACGTCTTGTGGTGTCATTGAAGTAACAACTTTGTATAGAGCAGAATAACCTTCTAGTGCAATATAGTCGCCTAGGATATTTTCTAAACTCATATACTCTGCGTTGTTACGAGCAATATATTTTTGTTTTTTACAAAATTCTATATCTTGTTTTTTCTCGACAGGTTTTTCGCCTTCGTGATGAAGAAGTCTTTCGACAAGTTTGTCTTGAGCAAGGCTGTCTACAATTTCTTCTACGTCGTCAACAGAAACTTTTTCGTACATAGCGTCTTGTGGATATACAAGTACGATAGGGCCATTTACGCATAGACCAAAACAGCCTACTCCGTGAACTTTCATATCTTTGTCAAGACCTTTTTGTTTGATAACTTCTTCTAGTTTGTCTTGAACTTTTTTACTTTTACAACTGCGGCAACCTGTACCACCACAAACCATAACGTCATATTTGTAGTCAACACCGCTAGTATCTGCTAACTTTCTAAAGTTAACTTCTTTGATAAATTGTTCTTTGATTTTTTGTAATTCTTTAGCGTCCACAAACAACCTCCTAGTCGGCAAAGCTATCGATAATTCTATCGACATCTTCCACTTTTAATTTTCCATAAACTTCGCCATTGATGGTGATCGCTGGGGCTAGACCGCAACAACCTAAGCATCTGCAGCTAGTTACTATCCATTTTCCGTCAGGGGTCATTTGACCAACTTTAACGTTAAGTTTAGCCAAAATCTTCTCCATAATATCGTTTGCTCCAAGTACAAAACAAGCTGTACCCAAACAAACGTCAATGTTATATTTTGCTTTTGGTGTTAGTGAAAATTGACTATAAAAAGTAATTATGCCAAAGATTTCACTTTCTGCTACTTTTAGAGCATCTGCAATCATCTTAACGGTTTCTTCTGGGATATATCCAAAAATACCTTGAGTTTTTTGCAAAACTTCCATAACGTTACCACTGTTGTTAACGTTGGCTTGTAGCAAAGCATTAAATTCGTTAACTTGTTCGTCAGTACCAAGTCTTTTACAACTACACATAATATCTCCTTTTTTTGTTATACGATATAATTTTATCAAAAATAATAGATTTTTACAAACCAATTTAAATAACTAATACTATATATACCAATATTTTTACATAAAAATATCACTCAAAGAAGTTAAATAAAAAAGTAGAACCTTATGTTTATAAAGTTCTACTTAGTTTATAATTAATCTTCAATTGGAGCTCCACAATAAGGACATACTGGATTATCTTCTATATATTCAAAGGAAGCTCTGCAACTTGAACATTTTGCAAAAGATTTTTTTCTGCTTCTTTCTTTACTTTCATCACTACCTATATATGTATGATAAATTATAACAACTCTTGCACTTGGTAAAAATTTATCATATTTATCAAAATCATTCTCTCCGTTAATAGAAATTTCTTCAACTTCTCCATCTTCATAATCATTAGTCTCTCTAAAAAAGAAACCTTTCTTTAAATCTCTTTTTAAATCTCTTTTAACAACA
>JAZUPV010000032.1:0-3126 GCA_045605365.1 Clostridia bacterium | reverse complement strand
TGGACGTAGTGCCAGTACTTCCACCAGACTTAAGACCTATGGTTCAACTTGATGGTGGTAGATATGCTACAAGTGACCTAAATGACTTGTATCGCCGTGTTATCAACCGTAACAACCGTTTGAAAAAACTTTTTGAACTTGGTGCTCCAGAAGTTATTATCCGTAACGAAAAACGTATGCTTCAAGAAGCAGTTGACGCATTGTTTGACAATGGTAAACGTGGTAAAGCTATCCAAGGTCCTAAAGCTAGAGACCTAAAGAGTTTGACAGCAATGCTTCGTGGTAAACAAGGTCGTTTCCGTCAAAACTTGCTAGGTAAACGTGTTGACTACTCAGGTCGTTCTGTTATCGTAGTAGGTCCAGAACTTAAAATTTATCAATGTGGTCTTCCTAAAGAAATGGCTCTTGAACTTTTCAAACCATTTATTATGAAGAAGCTTGTTGAAGAAAATCAATCTTACAATATCAAAACTGCAAAACGTATCATCGAAAGAGAAAAACCAATCGTTTGGGATGTACTTGATGAAGTTATCAAAGACCACCCAGTACTTCTTAACCGTGCGCCAACTCTTCACAGACTTGGTATTCAAGCGTTTGAACCAGTTTTGGTTGAGGGTAGAGCAATCAAACTTCACCCACTTGTCTGCGTAGGATTTAACGCCGACTTCGACGGTGACCAAATGCCTATCCACGTACCTCTATCTATAGAGGCAAGAACAGAAGCTCGTATGATTATGCTTGCTTCAAACAACGTACTAAAACCAGCCGATGGTAAACCAGTTATGACTCCTCAACAGGATATCGTCATTGGTTGTTACTATATGACCATCGAAAAACCAGGT
Organism: Clostridia bacterium; assembly: GCA_045605365.1. Classification (GTDB taxonomy): domain Bacteria; phylum Bacillota; class Clostridia; order Christensenellales; family UBA1242; genus CAKVLS01. The sequence continues at coordinate 2,284 of JAZUPV010000032.1, read as the reverse complement.
TCTCTAAACGAAGGTAGTTGCTACCGTGACGAAGACGAAGCTATTATGGCTTACCAAACAAAGAACCTAGAATTGCAATCAAAAATTTACGTTAGAAAAACTGCTGAATTTAATGGTGAAACTATTACAGGCAGAGTACCAACTACAGTTGGTAGAATTCTATTTAACCGTTGTATCCCACAAGATGCAGGTATGGTTGATAGATCTCAACGTGAAAATGCATTAAAATACGAAGTTGACACAACAGTTGGTAAAAAAGAACTTGGCAATATAGTTTCTGCTGTATATGACAAGTTTGGTTCAACAAAAACTGTTGTTATGCTAGACAAAATCAAAGCTTTAGGTTTTAAATATTCTACACTTGGTGCTATCACTGTTAACGTGTTTGATATGAAAGAACCACCTGAAAAAGCTCAATATGTTGCAGAAGCTGACGCTAGAGTATTAGAAAACGAAAAAGCATACCGTCGTGGTATGATGTCATTAGACGAAAAAGTATCTAAAAACGTTGCTATCTGGAACGAAACTACTAACAAAGTTAAAGATGCCGTTTTGAAAAACTTGGGTGATCTTAACCCAATCAAAATGATGGCTATCTCTGGTGCCCGTGGTAACCCAGGACAGATCAACCAGTTGTGTGGTATGCGTGGTGTTATGGCTAGTGCATCAGGTCAAAAAATAGACATACCGGTTAAAGCATGTTTTAGAAGTGGTTTGACACCTATCGACTACTTCTTGTCAAGCCGTGGTGGACGTAAAGGTCTTGCCGATACAGCGCTAAAAACTGCTGACTCTGGTTACTTGACACGTCGTTTGGTTGACGTAGCTCAAGACGTAGTAGTAAACGAAGAAGACTGTTTTGCTGCTAACGGCGAAAAACCAAAAGGTATGCTTGTTAAAGATATTATCGAAGACGGAACAGTTATCGAAAAACTTGAAGATCGTATCTCTGGTCGTGTAAGTGTAGAAAATATCTATAACTTAAAGACAAAAGAACTTATTTGCCCTGCAAATGAGATGATTACACCAAAAATGGCAAAAGAAATTGCTGATTGTGGTATAAAAGAAGTAACTATTCGTACAGCTCTTACTTGTAAGTCAAAACATGGCGTTTGTGCAAAATGTTATGGTAGAAATATGGCTAACAATAAGATGGTTGACGTTGGTGAAGCAGTTGGTATTATCGCTGCTCAATCAATCGGTGAACCAGGTACTCAGCTTACAATGCGTACCTTCCACACCGGTGGTGTTGCATCAGCTGCCGATATCACAAAAGGTCTTCCTCGTGTCGAAGAAATTTTTGAAGCACGTCGTCCTAAAGGTGAAGCTATCATCAGTGAAGTTGCTGGTAAAGTTAAAGTTGAAGAAGCCGGCGAAAGATATAAGATTACAGTATTCTCTAGTGATGGAGATATCGAATATATGACCCCTCCAAAGAACAAAACTATTCTTGCTGTTAAGAGTGGTGACGTTGTTGAAGTTGGTCAATGCTTGACAAGTGGTTCTATCTATCCTAATGACATCTTAAGAGTAAGAGGTCTAAAGGGTGTTCAAGAATATCTTCTAAAAGAAGTCCTTGAAGTTTACCGTTTGCAAGACGTTCGTATTAACTCTAAACACGTAGAAATCATTATTCGTCAAATGTTAAAGAAAGTTAAAGTTGACAATCCTGGCGACACAAACCTTCTTCCTGGCGATATGGTTGATATTCAAAGATACGAAGAAGCCAACGATGAAGTTTTGGCTCGTGGTGGTGTACCTGCTACTGCAAAACGTATTCTTCTTGGTATCACAAAAGCATCACTTTCTACAGAATCATTCTTATCTGCTGCTGCCTTCCAAGAAACTTCAAGTGTTCTTACAGAAGCTGCTATCAAAGGTAAAGTTGATCCACTTATCGGTATCAAAGAAAACGTTATCATCGGCAAGATGATACCTGCTGGTACTGGTATGAGACAATATCGTTCTATTTTCCCAGTAGAAAATAAAGCAGAATCAAGCCTTTATGAAGAAACTATGGATGCTATCGAACAACCAGTTATTGATGAAGAATAATATTAAAAAGCAAGGTTAACCCCTTGCTTTTTTTGTTGTTATACAAGTTTTATGGTTTTAATTTTAGGCTATATAGAATAAAAACAAAGTTTTTAATTTGTTAATTGCGATTAATTTTTAGATGAATTTTATTTAAATCATATGGGAGTTTTTATCAACAAACAAAAATCTCTATACTTTAGAAAAATAGGGATTTATAGCCAAAAAATTATTTTTGTAAAATATATAC
>JAZUPV010000031.1:0-4693 GCA_045605365.1 Clostridia bacterium | reverse complement strand
TGACAATTTTCAACAAAATGTTAGTTTTTTTATTGACCAATATATTATAACACAAACTAAAAAAAACTAATATTATATTTAATAAATTTTTACACAATATAATAGTATGAAACGAATAAGTGTATTGATAATTATGATATTGGTGTGTTTTAGTTGTTTTTTCTCCATTGGGCTAACGACAAAGCCTATATTGAGAACTTCTAAAACTACCACCAATCAACCCGAACAATCTCAAGACTCTCAGCAAGAAACTCAAAAAGACAGCAATACCACAAACAAAAAAGAAGAACCAACCATATTATATAAAGATAACTGGTTTGACTTTGTCAATGAGTTTTGGCAAAAGTATACAACAGCTGAAGTCATAGATGTCGCTACTCTAACTAGTTATACAGTAAAACGTGTTGGCGGATACAACCACGCCGACGTTGAACCTATCAACAGTACAGAAACTAACAAAATGTACAGTATATACAATTATCAATGGGCTTGGACAAGACGCCCAGTATGGGTCAAAATAAACGACCGATATATTGCAGCTTCAATCAATGGTTATCCCCACGCATACGACATTATATCTAACAACAATATGACTGGTCATACTTGTATACATTTTTATAAAAGCCGCACACACGCATCAAACAACTGGGACCCGCAACACCGTGCCGCAGTAGAAGAAGCCTACGGCAGTATTGAAAAATTTGATGATTATATAAAACACACCGCCAAAAACAAATAAAAAAACATTACCGTTTTGGTAATGTTTTATTTATTACTTAATATAAACTAAGCGTCTACATTGTTCGCATTCTAGACAACCTTTGTCTTTTACTTTGTTAACAAAAGCTGCAGACATCTCCATACGACAACCACCACAAGAGTTGTTGGTAAGTGGTACAAATACAGGCATAATATTGTCTTGGCGGATATGTTTGTATTTTGCCAAGATAGCACTATCTATAGTAGGCTCTAGGTCTTTCATTTGTTTTTCGATAGCGGCTATTTGTGGCTCTGTTTGAGCTTTGATAGCGTCATATTTTTCTTTTGCTTCTTTATGTTTTGTACGAGAAATGATTATGTTCTTTTTTGCAGCGTCAAATTGTTGCAAAATTTGGTTAACTTTCATACCGCTAGTAGAAACTTTGCGTTCTAAGTTATTTAAAACGTTAGATAGTTCTGCAGTCTTTTTTATTAATGCTTCAAATTCAGCCTCAGATAACTTTTCTGTATCAACCTTTAGAAGGTCATTCATTTTTGTGATAGATTTTTCATACTCAGCTTTTAGAGAGTCAAACTCTTTTAGTGTTGCTTGGGCTTGATTTTCTAAAGTGATAAGTTTGTTTTGTTCACCCTTAACTTGAGCAACCATACTTGCTACTGATTTTTTTAGTGGGTGTTCATCTAAACTTTTTTGCAATGAAACAAGTTTGCTATCTAAATCTTGATATTTCAAAATGTTTGTAAGCATTATTATTCTCCTTTAATTTTTTGTAAAACTTGACATACGATATCATAATAGTTCTTTACATTGTCATCTTTGCAATCTGGGTTGTTGACAATGCTGGCAAACTTAGATTGTTCTTCTAACATATAATCGATAAAGCAGGTAGAAGGTTTTTCTAAGTTGGTTTTGCCAAACAAAAGTTGCTGTTGGGTTAGCGTTTGCTCCCCAAGGCTAACTTTTAGGACATTATAATATATTTTGCCTTGTCTTGTCATAATATCAGTATCTATCTTATAACCATTGTTTGTCAACCATTCTCTTAACAAAATTGTATTTTTCATAGGTTGCAAGATAAATTGTTGGATATTGTCTACCCTATCTTGGGACAAGATTTTTATTATTTGTACACCGCCCATACCGGCGATTACACATTGAAAACGGCTATAATCTTGAGTTAAAACTTTTAAACCGTCACCTACAAAAAACTGACACTTGTCTTGTAGGTTATGTTCTTTTAATAACTTTTGTGCTTTTGACAAACTTGCTTGGCTAATATCTGTACAAACTGCCCTAGTTATTTTTTTGTCTAACAAAAGTTGAGCTACTAGTTTGCCGTGGTCTGTACCTACATCTACGACATCTTTGTCAACCAAGTCATATATTTGTCTTAGTCTATTGTCTAAAAGATTAGTCATCACAGAAACCTTTTAGGCGTTTGCAACGATTAGGGTGTCTTAATTTGCGTAAAGCTTTTGCTTCTATTTGTCTTATACGTTCACGAGTAACGTTAAATTCACGGCCGACTTCTTCAAGTGTTCTTGAATGAGCATCATCTAGACCATAACGAAGTCTAATAACTTTTTGTTCTCTTGGGGTAAGTGTATCAATAGCCGCAAGAAGTTGCTCTTTTAAGATAAGTTGAGATGCAGCTTCTACTGGTGATTTGATACTTTCGTCTTCGACAAAGTCACCTATTTTGCTATCTTCTTCTTCACCAACTGGGTTTTCTAAAGATACTGGGTCTTGAGCTATTTTTTGAATTTCGCAAACTCTTTCTTCGCTGATACCCATAGCTTCGGCTATTTCAGCGGAACTTGGGTCACGACCAAGTTGTTGCAACAATTGGCGACTAACACGAATAAGTTTGTTGATAGTTTCTACCATGTGTACTGGTATACGAATTGTTCTTGCTTGGTCAGCGATAGCACGTGTGATAGATTGTCTAATCCACCATGTTGCATATGTAGAAAAACGGAAACCTTTGGTATAATCAAACTTTTCTACAGCTTTAAGTAGACCTAGGTTGCCTTCTTGAATAAGGTCCAAAAATTGCATACTTGTACGACCAACATAACGTTTTGCGATACTTACAACAAGTCTTAGGTTGGCTTCAGACAACTTTGATCTAGCATATTCGTCACCAGCTTGCATACGTTTTGCAAGGGCGATTTCTTCGTCACTAGAAAGAAGTGGCACTTTACCGATATCTTTTAGATACATTTTTACAGGGTCATCTACGTTAACTTCACTGATGATCTTAGAGATATCCTCCATCTCTTCAGCGGCGTCTGCTTGATAGTTAATTTTGAAACCTTGTTTTTCTAGATATTTGACAACTTCTTTTATTTCGTCGGCTGATGCATCATATTTTAAAAGTTTTAAGATAACATCTTCTTCGTTGATTGCCTCTTTGCCTCTTGAAGTTTCAATAAGTTTGTTTACTTCTGCTGTAAACTTTTCGTTATACATATAATTTTCTCCATTATCTCTGTTGTTTTTTTAATTCTTTAGTAACAAGACTTAACTTGCTTGCAATTTCTCTACGGCGATTTAAGTCTGTCTCTGTCTTAAATTCTTGAGTTAGTCTTTCTATCTCTTGTTCAAGACTTTGTTTCGTAATACGTTGCAAACTTTGGTTAAAATAGATTTCTTCTTTATCGCCAAACTGACTAAAATCAAAATTGATAATTTGTTTTAGGTCTGGGTTTTCGTCTACTTCGAACATATCAAAAATACTACTAACAGTATAAACCTTGTCATTGTTGATACAGTCTAGCATATAATCAAATAGTTTTTGATAAGTTGGGTTTTTGAAATAGATTGTGTTATCAAACTTGGCATAGTCTTTTTTGTAAAGCAAACTTGCAAGTAAAAACTTGATCGCCTTCTGTACAGAATCTTCTCTAAATTCTTCTGTCTTTTGGATAGTTTCTTGCAGTTTGGTATTTGGTGCTTGTCCACTATCAAAGTTTAACAAATCTCTCTTTAAAGTGTCTATATTGATATAAGTAAGGCTACTAATATGTTTTAAGTAAACTTCTTTTTCTGACATTGTATGCAAAATCTTTAGTAGTTCAAATGCTTCTGCAATAAACTTAGATTTTTCATAATTGTTTTTAAGATTATAACTTTTTGCCAAGGTGTTAATCTTAAAGTCAAGACCAACAACAGCATTTTCTATATATTCGGCTAGTTTTTCTTTGCCATATTTTTTTAAGAATTCGTCCGGGTCAAGATTTTCTGGTAAGGTAACCACTCTAACATCAAGACCTTCGTCCATCAAAATATCAACGGCACGAAAACTTGCTTTTTGACCGGCAAAATCGCCATCTAAACATAAAACTATCTTGTTAGCAAAACGCTTTAGTAACTTTGCGTGATAAGGTGTTATTGCTGTACCCATACAAGCACCAGAGTTTTCAAACCCTGCTTTTGATAGAGCTATAACGTCCATAGCCCCTTCGCCTATCAATATATAGTCTAAGCCACGTTCTTGTTTGATACGTTTGATATTGTTGATATTGTATACGGTTTTGCTTTTGTCAAAGATGATGGTTTCTTTAGTATTGCGGTATTTTGCAAATTCTCCATCTTCTAGTTGTCTAGCAGTAAAACCTATACAGTCACCATAAACATTGACTATAGGGAACATAAGTCTTGTTGCCATAACGTCAAAGGTTCTACCGTTTTTGGTATCAGCTATACCAGCCTGCTCCATAGTAGCGACTGATACTTTGTTAGCTTTTAAATAATCTATTAAGTTTGTCCAGCCGTCTGCATAACCTATGCCAAATTTTTCTGCGATGTCTTTGTCAAGACCACGCCTTTGCATATAGTCTTTTGCCTTTTGGCTAGATGGCAAGTTAAGATTGTTTCTATAATGTGTAAGGGCTAAATTGCAAGCGTTATAAAGGCGCTCTTTTGTTTTGTTTTGTTCTATGACCTTTTCGTCACCAGTCCACTCTGGCA
>JAZUPV010000030.1:0-6472 GCA_045605365.1 Clostridia bacterium | reverse complement strand
AAGCTGTTATGTATATATTAAAGTATTTTTGATATGCGGTCTTTGTTGTCGGGTGTTTTTTATTTCTGTCAGCGGGTTGTCTGTGCTTGGGTGTGGAGCGAATAGTTTTGTTTAAAATGGGTTTGTTTAAAAAATATTGTTAATAAAATTTGTTTGTGAGTCTAACTTTAGGGCGGAGGTGTGAAGTTATAATTATATAACGTGTCCAATATGTAGTTGATTATTGTTGCAAAATTAAACTATATGTTGTGTATTTATAATTATTCATAAGCTGGTTTATATTTAATAATTGATATGAATATTTATACGAAAAATTTATGCATAATTATGCAAAAAACTCTTGCATAATTATAAATGATATTGTATAATTATTTTGTCGTAAAAATTAATTTATGCATATTTATAAATGTATAAATATTCAACTATAAATTTAAAAGGATGTTTGCCACTATGACACGTTCAGTTAGACAATCAAAAATACTTGATATCATATCTGCAAATGAGATAGAAACTCAAGAAGAATTAGTATCTCAATTGCGTGCAGCTAATTTTGATATAACTCAGGCTACTATTAGTAGAGATATAAAAGAACTTGGTTTGATTAAGATATTGTCTTCTGATAGCAATAGATATAAATATGCTCTAGTTGATGCTACAGAACAGCAAGCATCTAATAAATACCTACTTATCTTTAAAGAGTCAGTTATATCAGTAAAACAAGCACAAAACCTAGTTGTTTTGAAAACATTGAAGGGTATGGCTGCTAGTATATGTACTTTGATTGATAAATTCAGTGTTGACAATGTTTTAGGTTGTGTTTATGGTGAAGATACAGTTATGGTAATATTCGTAGACAATAATGATGCAAATAAAGGTTTAGAAAGATTAACAGAAGTTTTAACCGCATAATATATGCGGTTTTTTTTATTGATAGATATTGCTTAATATAAATTGTCTTTTGGTTTTTGTTTTGTTATAATGCTATTAGGTGAAAAGATGCTTAGTTATTTAAAAATAAAAAACGTTGCTCTTATTGATGAGCTTGTAATAAATTTTGAAGAAGGTTTTAATGTTTTGACAGGTGAGACCGGTGCTGGTAAGAGTATCATTATTGATTCTCTTAATTTTGTGCTGGGTGGCAAAGTTAACAAAACGCTTATTCGTAGTGGTCAGTCTTTTATGAGAGTAGAAGCATTGTTTTTGCCACCTTACGAAGATAAAGTTAAAAATATTCTTAATGAATATGATATCGAAGACGAAGAAGAACTTTTGATTGTTAGGACATATTCTGATAATGGCAAAAACGACATTAAGCTAAATGGCAATACTTTAACCGCATCTATGCTAAAAAATATTACGGGCTATTTAGTAGATATTTTGGGGCAGCACGAACACCAATCTTTGTTAAAAGACAAGTATCATTTGTCTATAATAGACAATCTTAGTCCAAATACTATTAATCCAATAAAAAGTCAAGTTTTAGACTTGTATGCAAAGTACAAAGACATTCTTAACCAAATGGATGAGATTGGTTCTAGCGCAGAAAATAGAGAAAGAATGCTGGACCTATTAAAATATCAAATAGATGAAATAGAAAAAGCAAACATAAAAGATGATGAAGATGTAGAACTATCTAACGAAAAGATAAAAATGTTAAATAGTGAGAAGATAGCTGTAAACTTAAATAATGCTTATGGTGAGTTAAATTCTAACTACAACACAAGTGTTACAGACAGTCTAAAGAAAGCAAGCAATTATCTAAACAGTATTGTTCAGTATGATGCATCGCTAGGTGGGTTAGTCGAAAGGATAGATAGCGCAAGGTTTGAGTTGCAAGACGTTGCAGAAACATTGAAGCAAATTAATGATGAAAATGCTTTTGATCAAGATAGGTTTGATGAAATTGATCAAAGGTTGGATTTGATTAAAACTTTAAAAAGAAAATATGGCAATTCTACTCAAGAAATAAAAGCCTTTTTGCAAGAAAGTAAGGATAAATATGAATCTTTACTAAACAGCGAACAGTTGCTTAATAAATTGCGTGGAGAGCTAAATAAAACAGTAGATATGTTGTACGAAGTTAGTTGCAAACTGTCTAATATTCGTAGAAATATTGCGACAAAACTAGAAGAACAAGTTCATAACCAACTTGTCGATTTGGGTATGAAAAATGCCAGATTCAAAGTTTGTTTTAAAGATTTGGACGATAAAGAATCAGTTAAATTTTCTACCAATGGCATAGATGATGTTCATTTTGAATTTAGCGCCAATATGGGACAAAGTCTAAAACCTTTAAGCGAAGTTATTTCTGGTGGTGAGATGAGCCGCTTTATGTTAGGTATAAAAAATATCTTGGCTGATATTGACAATATCAACACTCTTGTATTTGACGAGATAGATACTGGTATTAGCGGAGATATAGGCTTTACTATAGCTTGTAAAATGGCCAATATTTCTAATGGTCACCAAGTTATATCAATATCTCATTTACCACAAATTGCGGCAATGGCTGATAGTAATTATCTTATCACTAAGGTTGTCGAAGACGGTCAAACATATACTAGGGTTGCTAGACTGCAAGAAGAAGTTGTTTTGCAAGAAATTGCAAGATTGTCTGGTGGTGAAAAGTCTAGTGAAATATCATTGCAACACGCACAAGAGTTAAGACAACGTTGTGTGGCTTACAAAAAATCTTTATAATTGGTATAAACTGGATACATAATTTGGTATACAAAATAAGAAACTACTTTCAAAGGGAGAGTAGTTTTTTTATGCACACTATAAAAAAGCGATATATTGTTTTTTTATTATTGATAATTGTAGCCGTGGTGATTGTTGCTTGTGTGCCTTTTAAGACGATTTACTCTCTACCAAGTCAAATATATCTTGCTAATGGTGATTTAGAATATATCAACAATCAAGATGTTTTTGGTAAGTTTATATCCTTAGAGCATTTAGAAAAGCCAATAAAAACATCTAGTCAAAATATAAAACAAGACAATAGTGGTAGCATTGTTTTTAAACTATTTAATCTTATACCTATAAAAAAGCAAAGCGTAAAAATTTTGCCCGATGATAAAATATTTGCTGGTGGTATGGCTGTAGGTTTAGTGATTCAAAGTGAAGGGGCGTTGGTTGTAGGTAGTAGTAGTGTAAAAACTAAAGAAGGCGAAGTTGATATTTGTAAAAAATATGATCTAAAAGTAGGTGACATTATAACCTATATTGATGATGTGAAAATAGAAAACACCAGTTCTATATCAAATTATCTTAACAAAAGGCAACATAAAGAAGCTGATGTTAATTTAAAAGTATTAAGAGATAATGAAGAAAAGCTTGTTAAGGTAAAGCCATCGTTTGACCAAGTTAATAGAATATATCGTCTGGGAGTATGGGTTAGAGATGATGCTTCTGGTATTGGTACTTTAACATATATAGATAAAAATAATAGATTTGGGGCTTTGGGTCACCCTATATGTGATGGCGATACAAAAACTATCGTCAATGTCAAAGGTGGTGGTTTGTACAACTGTTCTATACTTGGAGTAAACAAAGGGGTTTCTGGTAGCCCTGGAGAAATAAGGGGGTTATTTTTGCAAGGCAAAAACCAGCAAGGGTATATTGACAAAAATAACACTTTTGGCATATTTGGAGAAGTTAAGCAAGACTCTAATCTTTTTGAAAGGGCAGAACCTGTAAAGATTGGCGGTAGATATATAGTTAAGCCCGGCAAAGCTCAAATTAGATGTTGTATAGATGGTAATAATATAAAAATGTACGATATAGAAATTGTAAAAACCAACTATCAAAACTATTCTAACGATAAGAGTATGATAATAAGAGTGGTGGACAAAGAACTGTTATCAAAAACAGGTGGCATTGTGCAAGGTATGAGTGGTAGTCCAATAATTCAAGATGGCAAACTAATAGGGGCTGTTACGCACGTATTTGTCAATGATCCTACTAAGGGTTATGGTGTATATCTTGATTGGATGATAAAAGAATAGTTATTTTTGAATATTTTTTAACGCAATATTTAATATTGTTTTAATAGTCAAAAATTGCGGTTTTTAGAATAAAATCGACGTTTTTAAACTTATTTTTTAATAATATTTAATATTTTAATCTAAAATTGTCTAAATTAATCTAAATTTATTCAAAAATATTTTTAATTTTTATATTTTTATGATATAGTATTAGCAACTAAAAATATTAAATATAAAAAATAGGACATATTTATGCTAAAGAAAAATATCAAAGAAAATACTCTTAGTGCCTTTTTGTATTCTGACCACAACTACGAACTGGCATCTACATTAGGTAATTTTACCAACACTTATGGTATCAATCTGTTTTATATAACAGACCTAAAAGAGTTTTTTATAAAAGATAGAGATTTTGATTTTTCTGTATTGTTTATAGATGACTTCACTGTGAAGGTCAGCAAAGATTTGATAGATTTTATAACAGTCAAGTACGAAGATAGTGGATTAAACATTGTTTATCTTTGTGATGGCAAGTTAGAAGATGATAGTGTAGTTGACAACAACAAAGTCCATCAAGTAGACATTAGTAATAATTTTTACACACAGTTAATCAACCTTTTGCCACAGTTTAAAGAAAACAACCTGCACAAAAAGACAAAATCTATTAATAAAGAATGGTCTAGTATCATATCTGATTATTTGTTTAGTTTAAAATTGTCACCTAAACATACAGGCTTTTCTTATTTAAAAGATGCCATTATGTATTGCTTAGCAGAAAATGGCAAAATTGGTAACTTAAACAAAAGTATCTATACATATATCGCAGCTAAATATAATACAACTTTGTACAATATCGAAAGAAATATACGCCTTGCTATAGACTGGGCGTGGAATGTAGATGATGAGATGAAAGGTAGTTTTGAAAATAAACCTTCTAACAAAGAATTTATTGCTGTTTTGGTTAATAAAATATACGACAAAATTGACTAGTTTATAGTCAATTTTTTATTGTAATAATTAGTCGAAAAATATCATATTATGTATTATGAAAAAGGCGTATACATATAATATATTCTGTGAGATAAAAAACAAAATAAAAGAATATTTTTTGTCCAACAAAGGGTATATTTTTTTGGTGTTAGTTATAGTTATAATTTCGCTAGTAACTGGCATTTTTACTGGTATAAAGTCTTCTGCAGATATATCTATTGTCAACTGCAATGACAAGGTGTTAGTTGCTTTTTTTGAAGATGACATATCTATATTTAGCTTTTTTGTAAAAAGAGTTTTTGGGTGTATATGTGTTTTAGTAGTGGCGCTATTACTTTCTAAAACAAAACTAATCATACCTATTAGTATGATATTTATTTCTTATTTTTCTTTTAGCTTAGGGCTTAACATTATTGTTATATCACTAGTGTTTGGTGTAGGTGGGGTGATTAACCTAGTTTTAGTTATTGTGCCTATTCAAATAGGTGTGTTATCAATATATATCTTTGGTAGTGTTTCGGTAATAAAAGACTGTTTAACTATATCTACTTATGGCAAACTAACCAGCTGTCGCAGATTATACTCAAAGTGGCTTATAATATTTGTTTTACTTTTAGTGTTGTGTATTATAGAAAGTTTGTTTATAAATTTGACACGAGCAAGTTTTATATTTATAATATAATATACAAAATATTTTGCCATTAAGGAGAAGTGTCTATGAAAGACCGTATTGATAAAATAGTAAAACAAATAAAAGCAAAATCAAAAATTGAACCAGAACTTGGTATTGTAGTAAGTCACGGTCTTAGTGAGATACTTGACAGGGTAGAAAACAAACAAGAAATATACCTTAAAGATTTAGATGGTTTTGTTACTATGGGCAAAGATGACGAAAGAGCGAAATTTATATTAGGTACAATCAGTGACAAAAAAGTTATGATAATGTACGATAGACTACATTTTTATAACGGATATAAGGCTTCTGATGTAGTTATGCCTATATACGTTATGAAAGAACTAGGCTGCAAAACTTTGATCGAAAGTTGCGCTGTTGGTGCTATCAACCGCAAGATTAGAGTAGGCGATATAGTTGTATTTAGTGACCATCTAAACTTCTCTAGTAGAAATCCACTTATTGGTGAAAATTGCGAACCTTATGGTTATAGATTTTTTGATATGACAGATGCTTATAACGCAAACCTATTAGACATTGCATACAAAACAGGCAAAGACCTTGGTATTCGTATGAAAAAGGGTGTGTATGTAGAATTTATGGGTCCTACAGGCGAAACTCATGCAGAAATTCACCTAGCTCAAATTATGGGTGCAGACGTAGTTGGTTTTCACGTTGCAAACGAAGTTGTTGCGGCTAAATACTGTGGTTTAGACGTTGTGGCTTTGGCTTTGGTTACCAACTATGCTAGTGCTTATTCTGGCTCACGTTTAAGATATGAAGATATTAAGTACAATAGACAAGTAGCTAGTGGCTATTTTGG
>JAZUPV010000029.1:0-3895 GCA_045605365.1 Clostridia bacterium | reverse complement strand
AATTAGATTTGGTACAACTTGACAAGTTTTAATATTAAGTCTTTAGCTGTTCAAATTTAATACAATAAATATTAAGTTTTGTAAACCATAAAACTAGCACAATATTTTTTATTAATAATCTTATGTATTAGCACAGATAATATATATACGCATCTTAATACTTTAGCTCAACATTTCTATCATTATATCGACGCTACACATATTAATACAGTAGTGCAGTATGTACAATTTACACCAAAAGGTTTTGTTTGCACATAAACTATATCGCTAGTTAAAACCATTAATTAAAGGGTTTGTTATACTGTCATAAATATTTAATACAATCTTTAAATTTGCCAAAAAAACGGCATTTTTGTCACATTATTGACAATGCGCAGGGGTATTTTTATGAAAAAATTAAGTTTTAAAGAAAATTAAACAACAAAAAAGTTTCACGTGAAACATTATTAAATCATAATAAAAACTTGAACTACAAAGGTCTTTATATGTCTTAATCAATTTCGCACATAGTGCAACAATGCTTAGATACAATATAACATATATGAATTGTTTCACGTGAAACATACAGTAGCCGCACAGTAAAATATTGTTGCAGAGATTGGCTGTGAACATTTTTAAGATATAATGTACTCTCGTCTATCCATATAATTGTTTCACGTGAAACGTTCGAGATACAACCAAAGATAAAACCGAATATGTTTCACGTGAAACAAAACGGTAATGCTTTTCTATAAAAGGGGAGTTTTTAAACCTTTCTAATAATAATTTTTTGGTCTTTTTTAAGCCAAAATTATATATGCGCAACAAAAAAACGGGGTATTTTACCCCGTTTTTAATATGTTTTTATTCTTCTTCTGGTTTACCTTTTTCTCTAAGGATCTCCATAAGTTCGCATATTCTATCTAAATCATCTCTGCTATAATAGTCTATGTAGATTCTGCCACGTCTATCATTGCCTAGGGCAGAAACTTTAGTTGCAAATGTGCGTTGCATTGTATTAATAAGTTCTTTTAGTTCAATGCTTTGTTCTTGAGCTTTCTTTTGTTTGTTAGCTTTTGGGTTTAGATATTCTTTAACAGCTTTTTCTAAATCTCTAACAGTCATCTTATTGTCGCAAGCTTGAGATGCAAGTTTATATTGCATTTCTCTATCTGTTACAACAACAAGGCAACGTGCGTGACCTGCACTTAGTTTGTTTTTTGAAATTAAATCTATAACGTCCGGATATAGACTTAGTAGACGTAGGGTATTGGCAACTGCTGGTCTACTTTTACCTATGCGATCTGCAACAGTTTCTTGGGTGAAGTTATATTCATCCATAAGTTCTTTGATAGCACGAGCAGCTTCGATAGGGTTAAGATCTTCTCTTTGCAAGTTTTCTATGATAGAAACTTCTTTGATTTGCCTATCGGTATAATGTTTAATAACAGCAGGTACAGTTTTTAGCCCAGCAATTAAAGAAGCTCTAAAACGTCTTTCACCGGCGATAATCATATATCTGCCACCTTGGTCGTTAACAACGATAGGTTGGATAATACCGTGTTGTTTGATAGACTCTGCAAGCTCTTTTAGAGAAGTTGCATCAAAAGTCTTACGTGGTTGGTTTTTGTTAGGGTCGATAAGTTTGATATCAATCTCAGTAACACCATCTTGACTAGCAGGAGCAACCGGAGCAGAACCTACCATAGGTTGAGCTGGTTTTGGTGGAGCTTGAACAGTTTGTTTTGGTTGAGAAACTTCTTGTTTCTCTTCGTCATCATATACTTTAAATAAGGCTTCTAGACCTCTTCCTAATCCTTTTTTCATCATAAGATAATTCCTTTTTGCTTTGTGCTATTATATTTTTGTATATTTAGTTATTTTTTTATAACTATCTTTATTTCTATGTAAGAATTCTTCTGTTAAAGCAAGGTATGCTACAGCACCTTTGCTTTTTGCGTCATAAATCATAATAGGTTCGCCGTGACTTGGAGCTTCCGCAAGACGAATATTTCTTGGTATTGCAGTTTCATAAACTTTTTGACCGAAGAAACGTCTAATTTCTTGAGAAACTTGAGCAACTAAGTTAGAACGGCTATCTTTCATAGTCAAAATAACACCTTCTACGTCGATATTTTGGTTTAGGTGTTTTCTAACTAGCTTTATAGTGTTCATAAGTTGACTTAAACCTTCTAACGCAAAAAATTCGCATTGAATAGGTATAGCAACAGTATCAGATGCTGTAAGAGCATTAACTGTAAGCAAACCTAAAGATGGTGGGCAGTCTATCATAATATAATCATAAGTATTGCGAAGATTGTTTAAGATATTGCGTACTACTTTTTCTCTAGAATCCATTTGAACTAGCTCTATTTCTGAGCCAGCAAGGTCTACTGTAGCAGGTATGATGTCTAAACCTTTGACCAAAGTTGTTTTTACAACTTCTTCTACAGGGCTTTCGCCAGAAATTGCGTCGTATAAAGTTTTTATCTCTTGATCTTTGTCAATACCAAGACCGCTTGTTGCATTGCCTTGTGGGTCCATATCTACAACAAGAACTTTTTTACCCATTGCAGCAAGATAAGCTGCCATATTGATACAGGTGGTTGTTTTACCTACGCCACCTTTTTGGTTAGCAAATGCTACTATTTTTCCCATAGTATACTTCCTTTTATATATTGTTATTATAACATTAAAAAATCATTTTGAAAATATTTTTGTTCTAATTTTTATGCAATATGCGAGTTTTTAGGGTAAAAAATTGATATTTTTTGCAATTTTTATATCAAAATGTTACATTTTATATTTTTAAGATAAAATTACATTAAATTAAGCTAGTTCAAGGTTGACTAACAAATATTTTTTTAGTAATATTATCATATCTTAAATTTAGGAGATTGATATGGACTTTATAGAACAATTAAAAAAAGAACATGAGCAAAACAGTATGAATAACGAAACAAAAATCGTAGACAATAGAGATTATCCTGAAGTTATCGACCAACAAGCCGAAGAAGAAACTCTTATGGATTATTCTACAGATTTTCCTGATAGTAAAAAATAATAAGGTATAAAAATATCAATAGATAAAAATAAAAGACCTAAAAAGTTAGGTCTTTTTTTTATACTTATTTATATATAGGTTTGCTTTTATATAATAGGTTAGTTTGTTAATAATTATATTTTATATTAGTTTAGACGATAGGTTGGGTACGAGCCTTGTTACTTTTGCGTGGGTACTTGTTTGGAGTGTTAACTATCTTAGAAATGTTAACTAAAGCTCTCTTTTGACCTACAACGTCAAATTTGTCAACGGTTGATACTTTGCCACCAAGTAGTTTAATGGCTTTTTGCGCTTCTTGTACTTCTTCGTCAACAAGCTTAGATTTGTAAGCGATAACTTGACCACCAACTTTAACTAGTGGTAGAGCATACTCTACTAAAGTATTA
Organism: Clostridia bacterium; assembly: GCA_045605365.1. GTDB lineage: Bacteria > Bacillota > Clostridia > Christensenellales > UBA1242 > CAKVLS01. Next base: position 466 of record JAZUPV010000029.1, on the reverse strand, counting down.
AGTCTAGCGACAGCTCGTGATAGGCAGATATCAAACTTTTCTCTATAAGCTACACTTGTTGCAACATCTTCTATACGAGAATGCATAGCTACCATATTGTGCATATCAAGTTGTTTGATAACTTCTTGTAAGAAAGTGACTTTTTTGTTTACACTATCTATTAAGATAAAGTTTAGGTCTCTATTCATAATGCTAAGTGGGATACTTGGGAAACCTGCACCTGCACCGATGTCGACTATCTTTTGGTCGTTAGACAATTTGTCTAAACAAACTATACTGTCTATAAAGTGTTTTTCTACAACTTCTCTAAGGTCGGTTATGGCTGTTAGATTAAACTTTTGGTTCCACTCGACCAACAGGTCGTAATATTTTGTAAAGTCATCTAATTGTTGTTGTGTCAAAGTGATATTGTTATCTAAAAATATTTGATTGATATCTTGTTGGGTTGACATATAATCTCCTTAAA
>JAZUPV010000028.1:0-5741 GCA_045605365.1 Clostridia bacterium | reverse complement strand
ATACGTCACGTGTTATAGAACGGTTTTCGCTACAACGTCTAATTTTATCAATTTCGTCGATATAGATGATACCACGTTCTGCTTTTGCAATATCACCATCTGCATTTTGGATAAGTTTAAGCAATATGTTTTCTACGTCTTCACCAACATAACCAGCTTCGGTCAAGGTTGTTGCGTCTGCTGTTGCAAAAGGTACTTTTAGTATTTTTGCAAGCGTTTTTGCAAGAAGTGTTTTGCCGCAACCTGTTGGTCCTATCATCAAGATATTGCTCTTTTCTAGTTCGATTGGAGCAACGTCAACGTTTTGATTTTTTAATTCGGCATTATAGTTGATACGTTTATAGTGGTTATAAACCGCTACAGACAGTGCTTTCTTTGCTTCGTCTTGACCGATGATATAATCGTCAAGGGCTTCTTTGATTTGGTGTGGCAAAGGCAAATCAATCTTGTCTTGAACTTGCTTTGCAAAGACGCTTTCTTTGACAATTTCTTTACATACGTCTACACATTCATCACATATAAAACTCTCTCCATCTGGGCTAGCAATAAGCTTTTTTACTTCTGCTTGGGTTTTTCCACAAAATGAACAGTTTAAGTTGTTTTCTTTTTGCACGGTTAGTCTCCTATTAATTTAAGTCTTACCAAAAATAACAAAAGTAGTCAAACATTATTTGCCTGACTACTTAAGGTTGTTATTTTCTTTTTTCAAAGATTTCGTCAATTAAGCCATATTCTTTTGCTTGTTCGGCAGACATATAATAATCTCTATCTGTATCTGCTTTTACTCTTTCTAGATCTTGTCCAGAACGTTCTGCTAAGATACGGTTGATTTTTTCTTTTGTGTTTTGGATATGTCTTGCTTGTATTTGAATATCGCTAGCTTGACCATGTGCACCACCTAGTGGTTGGTGAATCATAATCTCACTATTAGGCAAAGCATATCTCTTGCCCTTAGTGCCACTAGCAAGCAAAAATGCACCCATGCTTGCAGCAAGACCTACACATATAGTAGAAACGTCACATTTGATATAGTTGATAGTGTCGTATATTGCAAAACCTGCAGATACACTACCACCAGGACTATTGATATACAAAGATATATCTTTGTCTGGGTTTTTGCCTTCAAGATAGATAAGTTGAGCAACTATACTATTTGCTACATTGTCATCAATCTCTCCGGTTAAAAATATTATACGGTCTTCAAGAAGTCTAGAATAAATATCATAACTTCTCTCGCCTGTACTTGTTTGGTCTACAACGTATGGAACTAACATATTGTTTTCTCCTTGTTATAACTTATAATTTTGTTATCTTAGTTGTTTTCCTTTAAGAACTTGATAAGTTTGTTAACCAAGATGCTGTTTTCGATATAAGCTAGTTGGTCGTTGCCAAGTTCTTTTTTAACTTCTTCGATAGTTTTTTCGTTGCCAGGTCTTGTTGCGTTGTATCTGTCTAAGATATCTGCATCTGTAACTTGGATATTTTCTTTATTAACAATTGCTTCTAAAACTAAACGAGTTTTTACAGTTTTTGCAGCGTCGTCCATACGGCTTGCTTTTAATTCTTCAACTGTAGTGTTTGCATATTTTAGATAATCTTCAAGTTTTAGACCTTGGTAAGATAGACGATATTCAAATTCTCTAATATAGTCTTCTGCTTGTTGTTCGATCATAACTTGTGGGATTTCAACAGTTGCGCCTTCTACAGCTTTTTCGATTAGGTTGTTTTCAAACTCGTGTTCTGCGCTATGTTCTAATTCTTCTTTAAGTTTTTTCTCAGTGTCAGCTTTTAGGTCTGCAAGAGTTTCAAACTCACTTGCTTCGCTAGCAAATTCGTCATTTAGTTCTGGCAATACTTTTGTTTTGATTGCTTTTACAGTAACAACAAATACTGCTGGTTTGCCTTGAAGATTTTCTGCTGGATATTCTTGTGGGAAGGTAACTTTGACATCTTTTGTGTCGCCGATGTTCATACCAACAACTTGATCTTCAAAAGTATCAATAAATGAATGAGAACCAATCTCTAGATCATAGTCTTGAGCTGTACCGCCGTCAAATTTAACGCCGTCTACACTACCTTCAAAATCGATTGTAGCCATATCACCCATAGCAACCGCTCTATCTGTTACTTCAACAAATCTAGCACGAGATTCTACTAGTTGATTTAGTCTTTCGTCAACTTGTTCTTTAGTTACTTTAACTTTTGGCATTTCTACCTTAAGACCAGTATAAGCACCTAGTGTAACTTCTGGTTTATTATAAACTGTAGCAACAATTTCTAAACCTTCTGGTCCAATGTTGTTGATGCTCAAGCTTGGAGCGTCAACTGGTTGGATAGTTGTTTCTTTTTGCAATACTTCAAAATAATATCTATAGAAACATCCGTCGATAGCGTCTTCATAAAAAACGCCTTCGCCAAAGTTCTTTTCTAATACTTTTCTTGGAACGTGGCCCTTGCGGAAACCTTGTATATTATATTTACCTTTGTTTTTGTCATAAGCAGCTTGAACAGCTTGCTCCCACTCTTGTTTGTCAAGAGAGATAGTAATTTCAATTCTTTTGTCTTCTAGTGTCTTAGTAGTATATTTCATTTCTTTCTCCTTAAAATTGCGGCTAACAACTCATTTTATTAGTCGCCAGGTTGATTATACCATAAGGGCATATAATTTTCAAGTTAATTTTAGTGTATATAGCCCTAAAATACAAAAAAAATAACGAACTTTGTCACAAACAAAGTTCGTTTATTAATTTTAAACTATTTTAAATATTACGCTAAATAGCATACCTAACATAATAACACCCATAGCTATAAATAGTATTGCTGGGGTTATACCGTCCATACTTAGATTTATTTTTCTTTTTAGAACTTTTTTATTGTCGTCAGGTATTAGATATACTTCTTCTTCATAACCATATTCGCTAGCATCAAACTCTTCACCGGCAATGTTGCCTTCTTTTTTAAGTTCTTTTATTTTGTGATAACGGCGAATAAACACAGCAGCAAGTAAAAAACAAATGACTGCAGTAGAAATCAAACAACCAATAACAACTACTGGTACTAATAACGAAATTATTAAACATAAAATTGCTATACCAACAAAAGATAGTATAGCTATATTTAATTTTGAATTAAAAAAACTTTTCATATTTTCCTCAAATTACAATAAATAAAAAACCACAATCAAAACAACAGCTAGTACAAGTGACACTAGGTACAACTTGTTACGTCTACTACTAGCAAAATATGCCGCACCTAAAACCGCCGCAAGTACACCCAAAATTAAAGCTATCATACGACAGATATTTTCTATACTAGGTATGATTTTTGCGACAATAGCAACAACCGCTATAAGTATAACACATAGCCAACTAATAAAATGTATAATATTTTTTGTGGTAAGTTTAGACATAATAACTCCTACAAGTATAATACCATACTTTTAAAAAAAGTAAAATTAGTTTTGTAATGTATTTATAAAATTTTCAAAATAATCTGGCAAAGGACAGGTAAATTCCATCAATTGCTTGGTTGTTGGGTGATAAAAACTAATTTTGTAAGCGTGAAGCAGCTGACCGGCAAGACCTGTTTTGTCTACTTGATTATAATATGTCTTGTCACCAACTATAGGATGACCTATGTAGGTAGAGTGAACTCGTATTTGGTGAGTTCTACCTGTTTTTAGTTCATACTCTACAAGAGTATACCCTTTGTATCGTGTCAATACTTTATAATGTGTGATGGCTACTTTGCCTTCGTTGGGTCTTACAACAAAAATCTTTTTGCGTTCGTGTATGCCACGTTGAAGGTTGGTTTGTATAACACCGCTATCTTGTTTTAGACTACCATATACCAGTGCTTTATAGTTACGTTTACAAACTTTATCTTGAATTTGCTTTGCCAAGTCAACGTGTGCTTTATCATTTTTTGCGATTATTATTAAGCCAGAAGTATCTTTGTCTAGTCTATGTACAATACCCGGTCTAATTTCGCCATTGATACCACTAAGGTCTTTCATACAATATAGCAAGGCATTAACTAATGTACCACTATAGCATCCACTAGATGGGTGCACAACCATACCTTGTGGTTTGTTGATAACAGCAAGGTCGTCATCTTGATAAACAATGTTTAGTGGGATATTTTCTGGGTTGATATCAGTTGATACAGGTTCTAAAACACTCACCGAAACCCTATCACCTTGCCTTAAGCTATACCCTGCTTTGACAGTTTTGTCATTTACTGACACTTGCGAGTTTTGAATCATATTTTTTATATGACTACGAGTACAATCTTGCATTTTTGTCAACAAAAAACTATCCAAACGTTGTTGGATATCAGCTTTATCAACAATAAAGATTAACTCTTGCATAAAATACTATTTGCCTTCCTTAGGTTTATCTGAAAAAAAGAAAATTAAATAAATAGCAAATAACACAACACCCACACACAAAAATGCATCTGCCATATTAAATACTGGGAAGTCCGTCCAAAAATCAAACAACAAAAAGTCTCTAACACCGCCTAAGAATATGCGGTCAATAAGATTGCCAACTGCACCGCCAACAATCATCGAAAAACCTATATTGTATAAGATGCTGTCAGATTTATACTTTAAGTCAAACAAAACTAAAAACACTAAAAATATCAATGATATCAATATCAAAACCCAAGTATGACCATCAAGAATATTCCAAGCAGCGCCTTCGTTTAAATCAACACTATGTATAGAAATAAAACCTTTTAAAAAAGGATAGTTCTTTCCCCATAATACAATTTTTGTAATAATATCAGTAGCGATAACTACAGGTATAATACAAAGTTTTAGCAATAAATTCTTTTTCAAATCATCTACTCCCGCACTTATTATACTACAATTTTGCCCCGATTGACAATAGTTTGTTAACTTTTATACTTTTTACAAAGTTATACTAATATACTACCTAAATTAAAAAAAAGCAACCATAAAGTTGCTTTTTTGGTATTACTCTATTGATTGTCTGGTTGTGGATTAGACTGTGTCATAATGTTGATACCTTCTGGAGTTAACAAAAACAAATCTCCTTGAAGTCTACGTATACCACCACGCAAAGCATAAACAGCCCCACTCAAAAAGTCTAAAACTTTCTCCGCTTCGTTGTTTTGAAGATTGCCCAAATTAACAATACAAGACTCGTGACGACGCAAACATTCTATAAGAAGTTGAATATCTTTGTCTGTCTTTGGAGCATAGATAACTACATTTTTGCCTGACATAGTACCATTAAAGGCTGGTATTTGAGACAAATTGACAGCATTGGCGTCTAGGTTAGAAGAAGTAAAAGTTTTTGCCATACCATTATCAAAACTTGAGTATTTTTCGTTAGGTATCATACTAGTTGCGGTTTCTTTTTTTGCTTGTTTTTTTGGCTTTTGTTCTCCGTCACTAAAACCCATACCCTTCATAATAAAGTTAAATAAGCCCATTTGGTTTTCTCCTTAAAGTACACTTATATAATAACACATATTTTTTTAAGATGTCTATCAATCTTGGCACAAAAAACGGCTATTTTAACACTAAATAACCCCTGTCTCGCCGTGTCCTGGATATATGACACAGTTTTTGTATTGAGAAAATAGCTTGTTGATAGATTTTTTTAAATCAGTACCGCTTGACGTTGGCAAATCTGTCCTACCAACACCATCACAAAAAACAGTAACTCCACTAAAAATCTTGTTGTCTACAACATAACATACTCCACAAT
>JAZUPV010000027.1:0-1805 GCA_045605365.1 Clostridia bacterium | reverse complement strand
ATACCGTTGAGTGGGTTGCCAGAAATAATACCTGGTATATTGCCTGTGCGATTGCAAGTGTAAAATGACATATATGTTTTACCTCCTATACAATTATATGCAAGGGAGTTTACAAAAGTTAAAATAAAAAAACACCCTTTTGTATAGGGTGTTTTTTATTATTCTTGTGTATCGGGCTCGTCATCAAGTTTTTGGGTTAAGTCTACACTAAGACGTTGTTCTATACTATCAAGCAACTCTTGAGCACCGATTTTGCTATCAAAAGAAGTCGCTATAAAACTCTTTGTAGTAAGACCAAGTTCGTTGGCTATTTTTTGTTTGTTGGCGTTAAGTTGTGATTTTGAGAGTTTGTCACACTTGGTCAATACAAACACAGTAGGTATTTTGTAAAAGTACAAATATTTTAACATTTGGTGGTCTTTTTCGGTAGGCATATGTCTACAATCTAACAGCATATAGATACACTTTAGATTTTTGCTAGTAGTAAGATATTTGCCCATAAGGTCGCCCCAAGTTTCTTGTTCTTGTTTGCTGGCTTTGGCATAACCATAACCTGGTAGGTCTACTAGCAAAAACTCGTCATTTATCAAAAAGTAATTGATAAGTCTAGTACGACCTGGCAAAGAAGATGTCTTGGCTAGATTTTTGTTATTGGCGATTAGATTGATAAGGCTGCTCTTGCCCACATTGCTACGACCAACAAAGGCTACTTCGTTGTAGTCGCTTTGGTACAAATCTTTGTAGTTAGAAACACTTTTTATAAATTGTGCTTTTTTGAGTTTCATATTTGCTCCTTTGTAAAAAAAGTGGTTTTGTTACAAACCACTCTAAAAAAACTATGATGCTACTTCGCTATCTACAGTAGAAGTTTCTGCAGGGGCTTTTCTTATATATTCTGGTTCGTCTTTTCCGTTGATAAAACCGTCATTAATGATAATGCTCTCGATAGTTTTGTCAGCTGGTGCTGTATACATAAGACCCAACATACGTTCTTCTAAAATAGTACGTAGACCTCTTGCGCCGGTTTTTAGTTTGATGGCTTTTTTTGCTACGGCAGAAACTGCACTATCGTCAAATTGCAAGTCTATACCGTCCATATCAAACATCTTTTTGTATTGTTTAGTAAGAGAGTTTTTTGGACGAGTAAGAATACTTACAAGTGCATTTTCGTCAAGGTCGTGTAGACCTACTACTATAGGCAAACGACCTACAAACTCAGGTATTAGACCAAAGTTGGTTAAGTCTTGTGGTTGAATTTGTTGAATATATTTAAAAGTTTCTTTTTGTTCTACACTCTTAACACCCGCACCAAAACCTAATGATTTGTCAACGGTACGTTTTTCGATGATTTTGTCAAGACCGACAAATGCTCCACCACAAATAAATAAGATGTTGGTTGTGTCGATTTGCAACATTTCTTGTTGTGGGTGTTTACGTCCACCTTGTGGTGGTACACTAGCGATGGTACTTTCTAATATTTTTAACAATGCTTGTTGTACGCCTTCGCCAGATACGTCACGTGTGATAGAACGGTTTTCGCTACAACGTCTAATTTTATCAATTTCGTCGATATAGATGATACCACGTTCTGCTTTTGCAATGTCGCCATCTGCATTTTGGATAAGTTTAAGCAAGATGTTTTCTACGTCTTCACCAACATAACCGGCTTCGGTCAAAGTTGTTGCGTCTGCTGTTGCAAAAGGTACTTTTAGTATTTTTGCAAGTGTTTTTGCAAGAAGTGTTTTGCCACAACCTGTTGGTCCTATCATCAAGATATTGCTTTTTTCTAGTTCGATTGGAGCAAC
>JAZUPV010000026.1:0-5158 GCA_045605365.1 Clostridia bacterium | reverse complement strand
TAAAGAAATCAAATAGTTTTGTTTTAACAAAATATGTTGCTAGTCAGTAAATATCTATCTTAAACTTTTGTTAAAAGAAATAGATATAAATAAACCGCCATATTCTTAACAAAAAAACTATTAAATTTTTGTAAAAATATGCTAAAAAATCATTGACATAACAATATTCTTGTGATATTATTATGACGTTCAAAGAAGAAGTATCCGCTTCTCACCGTACAAGTTTACTTAGTTCGGTAGTTATTATTCATATTTATGATTAGTAATTTTAGGTGGATGCTGCGTGCATTCACCTTTTTTTATGGATACAAAAATTTTAAGGAGGGTAAACCCATTAAAGATCAACTTATCAATGACCAAATCAATTTGCCAAAAGTTCGCTTAGTAGGCGAAACAGGTGAGCAACTAGGTATTATGTCTAGCCAAGAAGCTAATCGCATTGCTGACGATCACAACCTTGACTTAGTACTAATGTCACCTAATGCAGAACCACCAGTTTGCAGACTTATGAATTATGGTAAGTTCAAATTTGAGCAAACAAAAAAACTTAAAGAACAACGCAAAGCACAAAAGATAGTAGAACTTAAAGAAATTCAACTTTCTATGACAATTGAGCGCCACGACCTAGAAGTTAAAGCAAAACATGCTCGTAGATTTTTAGAAAACGGCGACAAGGTTAAAGTTACTATCCGTATGCGTGGTAGACAACAAGCTCGTCCAGAAGCTGGTATTCAAGTTATGAATCAATTTGCAGAAGGCTTGCAAGATCTTGGTTCTGTAGAAAAACCTGCCGAAATCTTAGGCAGAAACATCAATATGGTTATAGCCCCAATTAAAAATAAATAGATATAGGAGAAATTATTATGCCAAAACAAAAATCAAACAGTTCAGCAAAAAAACGTTTTACCGTAAAACCATCTGGCGTTATCAAACGTAGCCAACAAGGTAAAAGACACATTCTAAACAAAAAGACAACTAAACGTAAACGTAACCTACGTCAAGGTGCTTATGTAAGTACAACACAAGAAAAGACCATCAAGACATTGGTTCAAGGCTAATAGAAGGAGAGTACAGTTATGAGAATTAAAAGAAGTGTAAACAAAGCAAAACATAAAAAAGCAGTTTTAAAAGCTGCCAAAGGTTATAGAGGCGCTAAGTCAACTTTATTTAGAGTTGCTAACCAAGCCGTTATGAAAAGTGGTCAATATGCTTATATCGGCCGTAAACAAAGAAAAAGAGATATGCGTTCTCTATGGATTGCACGTATCAACGCTGCATGCCGTCTAAACAACGTATCATATAGCCAATTTATGCATGGTCTAAAATTAGCAAACATCAACCTTAACAGAAAGGTTCTTGCAGAAATGGCAGTTAATGATAAGAGTGCTTTCGCAGCTCTTGCAGAAACAGCAAAAAAACAACTTGCTAATGCTTAACAAAAATAGCTCACAAAAGACCTTTGTGGGCTTTTTTTAGATTAAAACCAAAAAACAGGTGAGATATGCAAACAATAACCAGCACAAGCAATCCTTTGATAAAAAACCTAAACTCTATCAAAGACAATCACTCAGATACTATCTTGGTAGAAGGTATAAAGATTATCAAAGAAGTCATCAACAACAATTTGCCAATAGAAAAAGTTCTTGTCACTGAGCAAAAGTATACTCAGTACAAAGATACCTTTGACTTTGATAAGTACGATAGCTATATCGTCAGCGACCATATTATCAAAAGTCTCTGCGATACTCGTACTCCGCAGGGTATAGTTGCAAGTGTAGTTTTTAAAGATAAACCTTTAGCTGCACCTACTCACAATTTTTTAGTTTTAGACAATTTACAAGACCCGGGCAACCTAGGTACAATTATCCGTACAGCACTAGGTGCCAACTATCTTGATTTGTACCTTATTGACTGTGTAGGGTACAAAACCCCTAAAGTACTACGTAGCACAATGGGGGCTATATTTGGTCTAAATATCTACAAGACCACCAACGAACAGTTAAAAACAATGCTAAAACAAAACAACTTGCCACTTATCTGTACCAACCTAAATGGCACAAATATTTATGATTTTACACCACCAAAGGGGCTTTATGGTCTGGCGATAGGCAACGAAGGTAATGGTCTTAGTCAAGATTTGATTGACTTTGCCGAGCACAAAATAACTATCCCTATGAACCCTAAACTAGAATCTCTAAATGCTGGTGTTAGTGCAGGTATAGCAATGTATATGTTAAATTATAAAAAGGGAGAATAATTATGTCAGGACATAGCAAGTGGGCAACAATCCGTAGAGCAAAAGGCAAAACTGACGCCGCTCGTGGTAGACTTTTTACAAAAATCGGTAGAGAAATCGCCGTTGCAGTAAAAATGGGCGGACCAGACGTAAATAGCAACTCAAGACTACGTGATGCTGTTGCAAAAGCAAAATCAAACAATATGCCTAACGATAACATCCAAAGAAGTATCAAAAAGGCTAGTGGAGAACTTAACTCAATCAACTACGAAGAAATCACTTACGAAGGTTATGGCGTAGGCGGTAGTGCTGTTATAGTAAAATGTCTTACTGATAACAAAAACCGTTCTGCTGGTGACGTTCGTCACGCTTTTGATAAGATGGGTGGTAGTATGGGTTCTACTGGTTGCGTGTCATATCTATTTGACAAAAAAGGCATCTTAGAACTAACAAAAACCGCTGATATGGTAGAAGATGACATCATTATGATGTGTCTAGAAGCTAACGCTGATGACGTTGTAGACGAAGAAGACTCTTACGAAATCATCACAAGCCCAGCCAACTTTAACGAAGTTAGAGACAACCTTCAAAACCAAGGTCTTACTTTTGAAAATGCAGAAGTAACACTAGTACCACAAACACTTATCGACCTAAAGCCAGAACAACTTAACACCTTTATCAAAATGGTAGATATGTTAGAAGAACTAGACGACGTTCAAGAAGTTTATCACAATGTAAACTTACCAGAAACAGACGACGAAGAATAATACCTAAAAAACAACCCTAATAAACTAGAGTTGTCTTTTTGTTTTCTTTAGTGTTTATATAATAATCATAGCGGCACAAAAATTGCCAAAAATATAGGTTAATTTGCTTTTTACTAAAATGTTTTTTGTTGTCATAATAAAACAAAAAAATAAAACCTACTAAATAAGAGTAGGTTTTTTGTTTATCATTTTATTGTTCACTTGGCTTTTGAGCTGGGGCTGGTATGTTTACGTCTACCATAGGAAAACTCATTGAACCATCTTCATTTTGAACTTCTGTTACGCCATATACAGCTTCTCTCATTTGTGTATAGGCTGCGTCTCTACGTTTTACGTCGCTTGCTTCTAGATATTGGTTATTTGGGTCAACTTTTACAGCTTCTACATAACCATTCCATTCTGCATTTTGTTTAAAACGTTCTTCTTCTTCTTGATATGACGCTACAATTCTATTGCAACTTTGACATATAGCAGTAAGTTGTGCTTGAGTTATAGTCTCTTGACCAGTGGTCTTTTTATATATTTCAAGTGCTTGTTTTTCTAAATCTGTTAGTGAACTTTCGTATCTGTGGCAGATTCTTTCTCCGTCACGGTAGTCTTCTTGATAGTCTTGTTTTGCTGCCCAGTTATGTGTTGGTTCATCATAGGTTTGCATTCTTGCCATAATATCTAAATCCTTTTATCGTGGTTAAATTTTAATTAAACTTGAGTAGGGTCTTTTTTCTCTGTTGTTTGGGTAGAAGGTTTTACTGGGTCTTCTAACAAACCAATCTCAAAGAAAGATAATTGACTAGGCTTTGCTTCGGCTTCTTGTGGACTTGCAACTTTAAATTCGTTTTGGCTATGTGCAGTTTCGGCTGCTTTACTTCTAGCTATTTGATGATGTATTTCTTCTTTTGTTATGTAATAATCACTTGTCAACACATCTTCATAGTCTATTTGAGACAAAAGTTGTTGACTTGCTTTGTGATGTTTGTCACGAGCAGCTCTTTCGTCTACTAGATATTTTGCTAGTAGTGGGTCAGTTCTGTCCAAACCAAGCTTTGCAAGTAGTCTTTGTGTATCACTACAAGTTAATTCAAACTTGTCTAGTGTTGACAAAAATTCTTGCCATTGTGTATACACATAGTTTGAGTGGGCACGATCTTGGTTGTCGTCCTCCCAATCAGTATAATTCCAACTCACAATAAATCCCTCCTTTATTGTTTGTTGAGACTATTTTATCACATATTGTCTATTTTTGCAATACTTAATTAATTTTTGCTCATCAATTTGCTTTTTAACACTAAAAGTCTACCTGATTAATCTTAGCTTTTTGTATCATTTTTCTAAAAATCATATCTTGCTCTAATATATATAATTATATATATTTTAATACTAAGCGGGTTTTTGTTTGACTTTATTTTGGGTTTTGGGGTAGTATATACTTGTATAAAAGGGAAAGTATGGTTATTTTAGGAATTGACCCAGGTATCGGTATTGTAGGATACGGTCTTATAGAAAAAAACAATTCAGGTATGAACGTTATCGATTACGGTGTTATAGAAACACCAAAAACAGAAAGTATCGCTGTGCGTCTTGCTATGGTATACGAAGGTATAACAGCACTTATTGACAAATATCACCCTGACGAAGTAGCGCTAGAAGAGTTGTTTTATTTCAAAAACCAAAAGACAATTATCCCAGTAGCTCAAGCAAGGGGCGTTATTGTACTTGCTTGTATACAAAAGATGGGTAGGTTGTTTGAATATACTCCTATGCAAATCAAACAAGCCCTTACCGGTCACGGCAGAGCAGAAAAAAAGCAAATACAGTTTATGGTTAAGACCATCTTAGGGTTGGACAAAATACCACGTCCAGATGACGCAGCTGACGCTTTAGCCGCCGCCATCACACATTCTCAAACAAACAATCACATCAGCAATAACCAAATATAAGGAGCAACAATGTATTCTTTTATTATAGGAGCAATTAGATACAAACAAGACAACCTACTTGTTTTAGAAAATAACGGTATCGGTTACGAAATAAATGTATCTAACTATACACTTAACAACCTACCAGCTATCAACGAAGAAGTAAAAATATACACTTACTTTCAAGTTAGCGAAAACGGTATCGGTCTATATGGCTTTTTAACTCAAGAAGAAAAGGC
>JAZUPV010000025.1:0-6329 GCA_045605365.1 Clostridia bacterium | reverse complement strand
TTATAATGTACCTAATTTTACTATAAGTAGGGCATTAAGCTATCTACCTGACGACCTAAAACAAATATATCAAGACTTTACGCAAACGTTCATCAAGCCTGCAAGATAATCCACTATTGACTTTTTGTTGTCTTATGCTATAATTGTCTTAGCGTAAGGAGATAAGAATATGGAATTTTTTGGAATAATGCTTATGGCTTATATCATTATGTTCTGTTTTAAAATTGTATAAATTATAAATAAGCTTAATTAAAAATCTCGCAAATATTTGCGAGATTTTTTTGTTTATTTTGTAGGAGATTTTTAATAAGTTTAGTATAATAATTTTAGGAGAAAAATTATGGATTATTTAACAACTTATAATTTCTGGGTAAACAACGTCAAAGACGCATCTTTGCAACGTCAATTACAAGCGATGAAAGATGACCCACAAAAAATCGAAAACGCTTTTTATAAAGATTTAGAGTTTGGTACTGCAGGTTTGCGTGGTACAATCGGCGTCGGTACAAACTGCCTAAACATTTATACTATTATGCGTACAACAATGGGCGTTAGTATGTATATGAAAGCCCACAATCTTGACAAAGTAGCTATCAGTTATGACAGCCGTATCAAGTCAAAGTTGTTTGCAGAGACAACTTCAAAAGTGCTTAATAGCCAAGGTATCAAGACATATCTAGTAGATGACTGTATGCCAACGCCATTTTGTTCTTATATGACAAGATATTATGGTTGCGGACTAGGTGTTATGATTACTGCTAGCCACAACCCAAAAATATACAATGGTTATAAAGTATATAGTGCTGATGGAGCACAACTATTAGAAGACCCTTCTAACGAGATATCAAAATACGTTGAAACTGTTAATCCATTTGATATAAAAACAAAAAGCCTAGACTTTTACAAAAAACAAGGCTTGGTAGAGTATATCGACGAAGAAATTATCAAACAATACCTATCTTGTGTAAAAAAACAAAGTCTAAATCCAATGAAAGACCTAAATGTTGTATACACAGCACTTAACGGTACAGGTTACAAACTAGTACCAGCTATACTTAACGAGTGCGGTTTAAAAGTAGACTTAGTTAAAGAGCAAAGTTATCCTAATGGCAACTTTACAACTTGTCCAAAGCCAAACCCAGAAAAAGCCGAAGCTCTATCTCTTGCTATACGTGATGCAAAACTTGTTGGTGCTGATATGGTACTTGCTACAGACCCAGACTGTGATAGAGTGGGTATAGCAGTGTTAAATACAGATGGCGAGTATAGACTATTTACTGGTAACGAAGTCGGTGCGCTTCTTACAGAATATATCCTGTCTAACAAACAATTAAAAGGTCAGCTAACACAAGACCAAGTTATTATCAAGTCTTTAGTGTCAACATCACTAGCAGAAAAAATCGCTAGCGACTATGGTATTAGTTGTGTAAATGTTTTGACTGGTTTTAAATATATCGGCAACTATATCTACAACTTAGAAAAACAAAATCAAGAAAACAACTTCTTGTTTGGTTTTGAAGAAAGCTATGGCTATCTTGCTGGTAGTTATGTTAGAGACAAAGACGCAGTGCTAGCTTGTATGCTAATTTGTGAGATGGCTTCTTACTACAAACATCAAGGACTAAGTTTGATAGACAAACTTAACCAATTATATGACAAGTATGGTTATTACAAACACGTTGTCAATACTTATGAATTTGCAGGTGCATCTGGCAACAAACGTATGAAAGAACTTTTAAGCGAACTAAGACAAAAACCTATCTGCAATATCGGTGACCTATCTGTTGTTGATAGTGTAGACTATCTAACTCAAACAATCTACGACTTGCCAAAAGCAAATATGATTGTCTATTCTTTAAGCAACGGCGGTAGTTTGATAATAAGACCTTCTGGCACAGAACCACTTATCAAAACTTATATTACCGTTAACAAAACTCCAAGTGTCAACACTCAAGACATTTCTACAATACAAACTTTCTTAAAAAATTATATGCAATAATACAAAAATGCGACCACAAAGTCGCATTTTTTGTTTGTCTTTTGCGAGATTGCTTTTATGCTGGTTTTTTATAAAAATCACCAAAAACACCCTTTCGACCGTATGGTTTTTGATAAAAAACGCCGTCGACCGCTTGGTCGACAAGCAAAACTACACAAAAAATTAACATTTCAAATTAAAAAAGCTTGTAAAGTTTTTTCAAAATTTTTGACAAGATGTTTATCTAAATTTGCGACTAGTGGGTCGTATAACAACGTTTTTTGGTCAAAAATTTATAATCTATGTCCGCTTTATCACTCAAAAATAGCCTATATATGCCGATAATTTATTTGCGTTTTTGTTTGCCAAATCTTGCAACTGATAGTATAATAGCGGTATAAGTAGTATAATTTATTATTATATATTAAGGAGAATTTATGAGTACTATAGGTGACAACATAAAGTTTTTAAGAGAACATCATAAGTTTACTCCAGGTGCCGTTGCAAAAAAATTGGATATCAACGTGCAAGATTACAATGCGTGGGAGACTGGTCTGTTATTGCCAACTATAGACAAGGTTATGTCTATCTGTGCAATTTACAAAGTATCTAGCCCTACAGAATTGTTCTCTGAGAGTTTTATTCAACAATACAACGCCAAGGACGTAAAAGCAAAAAAAGCCGAAGCTATAAGAAAAGCTCAAGAAGAAGCAAACTTCAACCAAGCAACTGACGCTAAGCTAAGTTTTGTTATACCAGACGGTTCTTATTATTACAAACCATTCTTTTTTAACTTAGCTATATTTATGGCGTTTGCATTGATGGTGTCTTTGTTTGCACCTTTCTTTATACAAACACCAAGTTCAGCTTTTGCACAGTTTATTGACAAGGACAATCTTATCACAACAGTATTAGTTGCGTGTGCGCTATTGTTTAGTTTGATATTTGTTATCATTGCTATCAAGTTCAACTTTAAAGTAGTAGAGCACAACGAGTTCTTCCCAAAGAAGATGGCTACTCGTATGAAGTTGTTCTATCTTGCTATGCCGCTAATCATAGCTGGGCTTGTTGCAGCTAACCTTGTTTTAAAGGGTCAACCATTCAAAATGCTAGAACTTGTTCAAGCTGGTATCGCAGCGGTTATGTTCTTAAGTTCATTTATAGCCCTACTAACAATCCGACCTGCAAAGCCAAGCTCTATCACATACAACTATGTTATGAAGTTTAGCAAATATCGTCTACGTTCAGACGGCGCAAGAAAATGTCTACTAACATTTGCCATAATTGGTTTGGCTCTTGGTATAATAGCTCTTGCGGCAGTAGTTCTTCAGCTTATGATGGACGGTGGCGTTATAGGGTTAATCGGCGTTAAGAGTGGTTTTATAAAAGACTTCTCTGATGGCTTTATAGCTATATTCAATCACGTTAATACAGGCCTTGCAGCTACAATAGTTTTAGGTGCAAGCTTTGCCTTATATCTATACACACAAATTGTTGACATTATCATTTCTCGTCAACTAAAACAACAATATCACAAAGGCGATATCAAAGCAGAACAAGCTCAAGATACAAAAATGCTTAATATCGGCAATATTGTTGCTGGCATATTAACTTATGTATTATCTTTTGCAACAGTTATCTTAGGTCTTATTGCCAATGCAGATGCAAGGGTAGCTGCAGCACAATACTATGTAGTACCAATTTTGACCGCAATAAGTATATTTGTAGTTATTAGAGTTTCTGTCAATATCAAAGTTCACTTTGCTTATCGTGGTGCAGAAACAAAAGAAGTTACTGGTTTTAGCGAAGTTAAACTTGACGAACAAGCCAAAGAAAGAAAACAAAGCAAAAAACCTAGCAAACAACCGAAAGAAAAACAACCAAAACAAAATAAAAAGGCAAAAGGCGTAGAGCAACCACAACAAGATACTCAAGAGCAAAATCTTACCCAACAAGCAGATACAGCTCAAAATGTACAAGGGCCAACACTTCAACCAAATCCTAGCGCACAATCTGTACAGCCTACTCAACCTACAACTCCTGTTCAACCGGGACCAGCTCCTACACCTGTAGCGCCTAGTGCTCCTCAAGCTACTAGTACTAACAATGATACTGATAACAAAGGAGGACAAAACTAATGGCTCAAGAAAATAATAATACACAACCAGTAGAACAAAACGTACAACCACAAGAACAAGCACCTGCACGTCGTGCAAAAAAGATAGTAGTCCTTGACCACTTTGGCAAACGCATACTAAACGTTGTTCTTGCAGTTTTGATTTTATCTGTATTTGCTACAGTTATCATCTTTAGTTTTGCTCAACCTACCAAGCTAGTTGATGTATCTGTTGACAAGGCAGTTGCTTATTACAACGCCAATATCGTCGCAAAAGTAGATACTCTTACTATAACTTATAAAGAATCTGGCACAACACACATCACAGACATTGTCTTTGACAAAGGTCTTATTTCAAAAAAGATAACTACACAAAAAACAGCAACCACAGCAACAGTAACTGTTGTTAGAAGATTAAGTGTCCAAGACAAAGACTTTATCAAAGCAAACATTACTGGTATGGCTGATGCTACAGACGCAGCAATAGCTGACTATGTAAAAACATCTACCGACTATATCAAAATAACCAATACTCTTTCAGATGGAAAATGGGAAGTAACTTCTCAAGAACTATCTACAAAAACTTATCTTGAAGTTGGTGGAACAGTTTATAAAGATTATCTAGAAGCCCTTGGCTTTACAGGTAGCATTGCTACAGCTAAAGCTATGGCAGATTACAATATCTTTGGTTTAGGTTATGGTTATACAGATTATCAATTAACAGACGACCAAGGCAATGTATTATCTTTCAAAGATAATTACTTCTCAGAACTTACCATCAAAAGTTCTGGTACAGAATATGATTTTGATATCAATACACCTTCTTATGCAAAACTTGGCATCAAAAACATATAATATGTATAGTATTACAATATAATATATAATAATATATATAAAAGACTCGATTCGCTCGGGTCTTTTTTATTTGGGTTTTAGTTGTTAACGATACATATATAGTGGGGTGTAGGGTTAATATTTAATGTTTTAGATAGATATATGTCGTAGAAACATATTATTAAGTATTGTTATCAATTATAAAGAAATTAACATCTTTTTATCAAAAAAGTCCTAAAAAGTAGGATTTTAACTGTTTTTCAAAAATATTTTTAAAAAAGTTGATTTTAGTCAAAATCGCTATAAAGCCCTATTTTAGGGGCTTATAAGGTAGGCATTTTACAAACACACGGCGTGATGTTCAGTATTTGGCAAAAAATTTAAAAAAAAAGTAAAAAAAAATAAAAAAAGTTGTTGACACCGCAATTTAGTTATGGTATTCTAACACCGTCACAGCGAAAGAGCGGTGACGCAACAATGACTGATGTCATTTATAAATAGCACATTGACAACTGCATATTTGATAGATTAGAGAAGACAAATATCGAGTATTATTGTTTCAAACAATAACCAAACAACGAGAATGAATAAACTTATTAAGTTAAGTTTAGGTGTAATATGTATTTTCAATTTTCAAAACAACTGTTTTGAATGCGAACAATTACGCTGAGTCAAAATTAACAAGACAAATTAGTCAAGACAAATAACATAGACTTTATATTCAATTTCTGATGATATCACATAGGTTAGAGATAACCTATGGTAGATCAAGCTATAAAGAGCGTATGGTGGATGCCTTGGCACTTGGCGCCGATGAAGGACGCGATAAGCTGCGAAAAGCTGCGGGGAGTTGCACGTAAACTGTGATCCGCAGGTCTCCGAATGTGGAAACACACTATGACTAATCTCATAGTACCATTACACGAATACATACTGTAATGGAGGGAACCCAGAGAACTGAAACATCTAAGTACCTGGAGGAAAAGAAAGTAAATCAACGATTACCTAAGTAGTGGTGAGCGAAAGGGTAAGAGCCCAAACCAGTGGTAGCAATACCGCTGGGGTTAGGACCCAATAAGGTAGAAATGTCAGTAGCAGAAGATTACTGGAAAGTAGCACAAAATAGGGTAATAGTCCCGTAAGCGAAACTGACAAATCACTGTGGGTATCCAGAGTAACACAGGACACGAGGAATCCGGTGTGAATATGTGAGGACCATCTCATAAGGCTAAATACGACCAAGTGACCGATAGCGTATAGTACCGTGAGGGAAAGGTGAAAAGAACCCCGGGAGGGGAGTGAAAAAGAACCTGAAACCGTATGCTTATAAGCGAAGAGAGCACTATGCCACTAGATTACTAGTGGAACGTGTAATTTTGTACTTTTTGTAGAACGGGCCTG
>JAZUPV010000024.1:0-20380 GCA_045605365.1 Clostridia bacterium | reverse complement strand
TCAACAATTAGAATCTCAAGCACCAAGCGGCATCATTGGTGGCGTATTCTCAATGTTTGGTGGTGGCAAGAAAAAAGAAGCTGAGAGAGTTGCTAAAATGCAAGAACTTAGCAAGAAAGCTGACAAACTTGCAGAAAAAGCAGAAGGTATTGTTAATGGCAGATAATATCTGTATACAATAAAAAATAGCAGTTAGATTTTAACTGCTATTTTTTTTGTGTTGAAAGTGAGTTTTTGCTGTTTTTAACTAGTTTAGACTAAAGTTACTTTTAAGAAGTTCTTTTTGCCTTTTTTAAGTATGATATAGCCTTCTTTAAAGTCGTCTTTGGTTAAGATTTGGTTAAAGTCTTTTACTTTAACATCGTTGATAGCTAGACCGTTTTGTTCTACAAGTCTACGTGCTTCTGATTTTGAAGCGACAAAGTTAGTTATAGTTGTAACAAGCTCTACTACTTTTAGGTCTTGTAGTTGGTCTTGAGTTAGGTCGTAGTTAGGTACGTTGCTAAGGTCTACACCACCTTGAAACAATGCTTGAGAAGCTTGCTCGGCAATTTTTGCATCTTCTTCGCCACGGACAAATTTGGTTATTTCATAAGAAAGGACTTTCTTTGCGTTGACGATATCTTCTTGGATAAGCTTTCTTACCGTAGCCATATCAATATCTGTAAACAATGCAAACATCATCTCTACGCAAGCATCTGGTGTTTGGTATACACCTTGATAAAAGTCATAAGCTGAGATTTTGTCTTTATCAATCCAGATAGCACCTTTTTCTGTCTTACCCATTTTTTTGCCTTCTGGAGTAAGAAGCAATGGATTGGTAGCACCGATAAGTTGTATGTCGGTACCATTGGCAAAGTTAAGTTTACGTTGAAGTTCTACACCAGCGACGATATTGCCCCATTGGTCTCCGCCACCATATTGTAGAGTACAACCATATTGACGATTAAGGTGAACAAAGTCATACGCTTGCATCAACATATAACCCATCTCAAAGAAAGTTAAACCACCTTCTTCGATACGGTTGGCGTAGATTTCGTTAGACAACATTTTGTTAACATTAAAATGTACACCTATCTCACGCATAAAGTCTATATAGTCATAACCTTTGAACCAATCTGCATTGTTGACGATAACTGCTGGGTTGTCACCTTCAAAATCTAAGAAAACTTTTAGTGTGTTTTTGATTTTTTCTATATTTTCACTAATTTGTTCTTTTGTTAACATTTTGCGAAGTTCGGTCCTGCCAGATGGGTCGCCTACACAAGCGGTTGCCCCGCCCATAAGCAACAATACTTTGTGACCAGCTTGTTGAAAACGTCTCAAAATGCAATATGGCACACAGTGACCTATATGCAAGCTATCTGCAGTAGGGTCAGTACCTTCGTATAAAGTTATAGGCTTGCCACTAGCTAGCATTTCTTGTAGAGCCTTTTCATCAGTACATTGGTATAGCAAACCTCTTTCTTTTAAAGTGTCAAATAATTTAGTATCTACCATAATAATAAAAATCCTTTTGTAAAATAAAAAAGCACACTATCCTTATTTTAAGGACGAAGTGTGCATTCGTGGTACCACCTTAATTTACTACCTAAGTAGCCTTATGTTAGTTTGTTTAACGAAAAAGCTAACAAAACCGCATTGCTCTTGATATTGTACTTCGTACTATACACTCTCAAAGTCTTGCACCTTACGACTTCTCTCTTTATCAAGCCATATAGACTACTATATACCCGTCACTGCAAATATTTAACTGATTATTATTTTATACATTTTTTTGTATTTGTCAACATTAAAAAGCATCTTTGATGTGATTTAGTTTATATTCTTGATTGTCACCGACAATTTCTATAACGTCAAACCTAACCGATACTTTGTCTATTAAGCCTTGGTTTTTTAGATAGGCAGTTGCTACTAGTTTGATTTTGTGTTGTTTGCGATAATTAACCGCTTCTTTAGGATAACCAAAGTTAAGATTGGTTCTAGTTTTTACTTCTATAAAAACTATAGTGCCATCTTGGTCTTTTGCTACTATATCTATCTCGCCAATAGCGTTGGTTACGTTATACTTAATATCGGTATAACCTTGACTTTTTAGATACTTATAACTTAATGCTTCTCCAATATTGCCGGTACGTTTATTTTTCATTTTCACCTACAAAGTTTTTTATAAAACTACGTCTATGCAAAGGACAAGGGCCATAAGTTTTTAGCGCTTGGATATGAACTTTTGTGCCATAACCTTTGTGCTTTTCAAACTGGTAATTAGGGTATATTTTTGCTTGGTCTAGCATAAGTCTATCACGATACACTTTGGCTAAGATACTGGCTGCAGCTATATTATAACTCTTGCTATCGCCTTTGATTATGTTTTCTTGTTTGATATCAATATCAAGTTTGACAGCGTCTATCAAAACGATATATGGCTCAATATTTAGGTTTTTTATAGCCAAAATCATACCTTGTTTAGTTGCGTTAAGAATATTTATATCGTCAATGGTCTTTTCGTCAACTTGTACAATACTATAATAAAGTGCTGTATTTATAATTTTGTCATATAGTATTTCACGTTTTTTTTCGGTAAGTTTTTTGCTATCATTTATGCCTTCAATTATTTTATCTTGGTCTAGTGGCATAACAACACAAGCACATACCACAGGGCCAGCTAATGGTCCACGACCCGCTTCGTCTATACCAGCAACAAGTCCAAACTCTTTATATTTATTTTCGTACTCAAACATATCTTTTGTAATCATCTAAAATAATCTTACCAAATTTGCCTTTTCTAAAATCATCTACTATCATACGAGCACACCTATCATAGTCAGGCTCGTTGCCTTTTAAGACACACTTTCTAGCAAAACATATATTATCAAATATTTCTATAACTTCTTGCTCGTCGGTTATCTCTATACCATATCTTTCGCACAAAACGTCACGTTTAAGGTCTTTAAAATCGTTTAAAAGGCTAAACGCAATCTCGTTGATATCTAAAACGTCATCTTTAATACTGCCGATATAGGCTAAATTTTTAGCTACAGTTTGGTCGTCGAAACTTGGCCATAATGTACCTGGCATATCAAGTATCTCAACACCGTTATCTATAGTCACCCACTGTTTGCCACGAGTGACACCTGGTCTATTGCCAGTAGCCGCACGAGCTACGCCGCATAGATTGTTAACAAGAGTACTTTTGCCGCTGTTAGGCACACCCACTACCATAGCACGAATAATTTTGTTGATATTTTTTGCTTTGAAACTGTCAATCTTGTCTTTCATAAGTTTTTTGATAAGACCAACTATAACTTTGCAGCTATTTGATGCAGTTGCGTTAAGTGCTACAGCAAGGCTATCTTCTGTGGTATAATAATTCACCCATTTATCTAAGTCACTTTTGTTAACTAAGTCACATTTGTTTAAAACATAAACAATCTTTTTGTGACCGATAAGCGAATTTAGTTTTGGGTTTCTGCAAGAATATGGTGCACGGCTATCTAGCACATATATTATTACATCTACTACTTTTAATTCTTTTTCTATTTCTCTTAAGGCTTTTGTCATATGCCCAGGGAACCATTGTATAACCATACTCTCTCCTTTTTTGTATTATTTGTCGCCTTTGTCTAACAAGTCTGGGCGATATTTTTTTGTTTCAATCAGTTTTTGTTCTTTTTTCCACTTTTCAATCTCTGCGTGATTGCCACTAAGCAACACATCAGGCACTCTCAAGCCCATAAACTCTTGTGGGCGGGTATATTGTGGATATTCTAAAAGACCATCGCTAAAGCTCTCATCTTCGGTACTAGCGCTATTGTGCAAAACACCTTCTACATAACGACTAATACTATCAACTAAGACCATCGCAGGCAATTCTCCCCCTGTTAGAACGTAGTCGCCGATACTAATCTGCTCATTAACACATAGTTCAATAATACGCTCGTCCATACCTTCATAGTGACCACATATAATAACAAGGTGTTTGATTGACTTGGCTAAAGAGACAACTTTGTCTTGTTTTAAGACACTGCCTTTTGGTGACATATACACAACATAACTATCTGGTGTCAAAACACTTTGCAACGCATCATAGATTGGTTGTGGAGTAAGCACCATACCAGCACCACCACTAAAAGCATAATCGTCAACTTTTTTGTGTTTGTTTTTAGAAAAATCTCTAAAGTTGACAATATTTATCTCAAGAAGATTGTTGTCTTGGGCACGTTTTAGAAGACTTGCATTAAGCGCCCCAAACATCTCTGGGAATAAAGTTAAAATATCTATTTTCATACTAGACTCTAACCTCACTTAAAACCTTGCTATCAACGGTGATTGTACGTGTGTCGTTGTCAACACTGACAATTAGTGCGTTGATAAATGGGAAGGAGAAGACTCCGCCCCTACCATATACGACATAGACATCTGCTGCACCATATTGTTCGATATCTTTGACATCACCTAGGTAGTTGCCTTTATCATCAACGACTTTCATACCCAACATATCTTCTACAAGGTATTCGTTTTCTTGAAGTTGTGGACCGTTGTCACGTGTTACTTTTAAGATTTTTCCCCTAAAGTTTTCGGCTTCGGTTCTGTCATCAAGACCTTTTAATGTAATATAACCAAAACCTTGTCTAACAGTACAAGTCACAACGTCATAAGTTGTGTTATTGATGATAACTTGTTTTAAACTTTTGTAAAAACCAAGGTCGTCCATATAAACTTCTAGTTTAAGTTCTCCCTTAACGCCTTGTGGTTTTAAAACTTTTGCTATGGTGATTGTGTCCATAATATTTCTCCTGAGAGTATTTTAGCATATTTTAGAATAAAGTACAAAACAAAATATAAAATAGTTAAGTTTGGTATAGGTAGTTTTTTTTGATAATATATGGCTTTATAATTTTATTAATATTGTCAATCTACACAAATCAAAAAACCTAACACAATAAAAAACAACGACAATAATTTGTCGTTGTTTATAGTAAAACTATTTAACTTTTACTACGTATCTTGCTTTAGACTTAGCACCAACAGAACGAACTATGTTGCGGATGCTTTGAACAATTTTGCCGTCTTTGCCGATAACTTTGCCCATATCGTCTGGGTTAACAGTTACTGTAAGAACGGTTACTTTGCCATCTTGAGCACTTTCAACTTTAACTTCGTCTTTGTGTTCTACTAAGTTTTTTACAATATATTCTACAAAACTATCCATATTATTCTCCTAAAATACTAAGCGTTTTTGCTTTCTTTTTTAGGTGCTGTAACTTTCTTAGAAGTATAAGGTTTTGGATCTTTTACGATACCAGCCTTAACAAGAAGTGTACGAGCAGTCTCTGTAGGTTGAGCACCATTTTTTAACCATTGAGCTGTTTTGTCAGCGTCAAGTTTGATTTCTACAGGTTCTTTAAGTGGGTTGAAATAACCTAGAGTATCGATAACTTTGCCATCTCTTGCTGTTCTAGAATCAGCAACTACTACTCTGTAGAATGGTGATTTTTTGTCTCCCATACGAGTTAATCTAATTTTAACTGCCATTATAATATTCTCCTTTTGTTAATCTTATATATTAAATTTTTAAATTTAATAACAACTTAATTAGTTTTAGAATAATCCCCTAAAACCGCCTTTTTTCTTGCCATTTAGCTGCTTCATAAGTTCTTTTGATTGTTCAAACTGTTTTAGCAATCTATTGACATCTTGTATTTGAGTACCACTACCAGCTGCGATACGTTTCTTTTGACCAGCCTTGATAAGGTCTGGGTTTCTACGTTCTCTTGGAGTCATACTCTGGATAATAGCTTTGTTTCTTGCAAGTTCTTTTTCGTCGACTTGTGCACCTTTAAGTTTGCTACTAGCTCCAGGTATCATAGCGATAATATCGTTGATATCGCCCATCTTTTTGATACTTTCTACTTGAGCAAGATAGTCTTCAAAGGTAAAGCTATTTTCTCTAAACTTTTTCTCCATTTCTTTGGCTTGTTCTTCAGTTACGGCTGTTTGTGCTTTTTCTATAAGAGTAAGCACATCACCCATACCCAAAATACGTGAAGCCATACGGTCTGGATAGAAAGGTTCTATATCGCCAATCTTTTCACCAACACCGCAGAATTTGATTGGTTTGCCAGTCACTTCTCTAATAGAAAGTGCCGCACCACCACGGGTATCGCCATCAAGTTTTGTCAATATAACGCCTGTTATATCAAGGTCTTCGTTAAACTTTTGTGCGACATTGACAGATTCTTGACCAAGCATCGCATCTACTGTAAGCAATATCTCGGTAGGATTAACTGCCTGTTTGATTTGTTTAAGTTCGTCCATCAACTCTTCGTTGATAGATAGTCTACCAGCAGTATCTATGATAACCGTATCATACATCATTTTGTTAGCATACTCGATAGCTTGTTTTGCTGTTTTTACTGGGCTTTGAGTACCTTTTTCAAAAACTTCTGCATTGGCAGCTTTGCCAACAACTTGTAGTTGTGATATAGCAGCTGGTCTATATATGTCACCCGCTACTAATAAAGGCTTTTTGCCTTGGCTCTTTAGATGCATAGCAAGTTTACCACACATAGTAGTTTTACCAGCACCTTGCAAACCACACATCATAATGATTGTTGGTGGATTAGAACTAACTGCTAGTTTTGAGTTGTTGCTACCCATAAGAGCAGCAAGTTCGTCATTAACGATTTTTATAACTTGTTGTCCTGGTGTAAGACTTGTCAAGATGTTTTGTCCAAGAGCCTTTTCACTAACAGTACTAACAAACTTTTTTGCTACCATAAAGTTAACGTCTGCCTCAAGCAAGGCTACCCTAACTTCTCTCATAACTTCTTTAATCTCAAGTTCGGTCAATTTGCCACGCTTGGTTAGTTTGCTAAAGATGTGATTAAGTCTCTGGCTTAGTCCAGAAAATAATGACATTACATATCCTCCAAAATTTTGTTAAGGCAACTTATAACATACTCTTTGTCAAAATCACTATTGATATTGTTAAGAGCATCACTGACTGTTGCTTTTATTTTGTTAAACCTATCTAACAAACCAAGTTTAGTTTCGTAGTCGTTGAGAACTTTGACACTTCGTTTTATCAAATCGTTAACGGCTTGTCTAGTCGAATTGTGACCTTCAGCAATTTCACTTATAGAGATGTTGTCGTTGTAAAACTCTGACAAAATCTCACGTTGTTTTTCGGTCAAAAGTTTGCCATAGATTTCTAATAACAAACTGTCTTTTAAGTTTTGTTCAATATCCATAAGCTAAACCCTTGTCAAGTAAAATTACTTTACATAAAGTATTATATACATTATATACTTGGTTGTCAAGAATAATTTTTTGTTTTTTATAATATTTTTTTGTTTTTAACTAGAAAATAGCATCTACAAACTCTTGAGCATTAAACTCGTCTAAGTCGTCTATACCTTCTCCCACACCGATAAAGCATACCGGTACGTTAAGTTCTCCAACAATTTGAAAAACAACACCACCCTTGCTTGTACCGTCAAGTTTAGTAAGAACTATGCCGTCTATACCTACAGCATCTTTAAAAGCATTGACTTGGGCGATAGAGTTTTGACCGATGGTAGCATCAAGAACAATAAGATTGATTATTTGTGCGTCTGGATACTCTCTTTCGGTTATGCGGTTGATTTTCTTTAGCTCCTCCATAAGGTTAACTTTGGTATGAAGTCTACCCGCAGTATCTACTATTAATACATCGGTTTTTTTAGCTTTGGCACTAGATATACCGTCATAAACAACAGCCGCTGCATCTGCACCTTCGGCGTGTTTAACGATTTTTACGTCGCTACGTTTTGCCCATTCGTTAAGCTGTTCGCTAGCTGCTGCTCTAAAAGTATCACCTGCAACTAAAGTAACTGACTTGTGCTTTTTCTTAAAATAATTAGAAAGTTTGCCAATGGTTGTGGTTTTGCCAACGCCATTAACACCTACTACTGTTATAACTAGCGGATATTGCCACTCTATCTTTGGGGCTTGTAATAACATATCTGCAAGAACAGTTTTTAGAGCGCCACGAGCTTCTTCTGCTTTGTATATTTTTTGCTTTTTTATCTCTTGTTTTAGGTTGTCTATAATCATAGATGTAGTTTCTGCGCCGATATCAGAGCTAATCAGTATAAACTCTAATTCGTCATAAAAATCATCATTGATTTCGCCTAAACCAAAAAGGCTATTAAACTTGTTTACAAAAGCGTCTTTTGTCTTTTTTAGACCGCTTACTAATTTTTGAAAAAATCCCATAAAAAGTTCCTTTTAGTATTAATACAATAATTATAATATATATTTATCAAAAAATCAAAAACAAAAAAGTCAATATTATAACTTTTATATATAATTGTTGTTAAAAATAAAAAGGTGTCTAATAATTAGACACTTTTTTGTATTATTTTGCATTTTTGACAGCTTCGCTAAGTTTAACAGAAACAAGTTTTGATACACCTTTTTCTTCCATAGTAACACCATACAAGCTATCAGCAAGCTCCATAGTAGGTTTACGGTGAGTAATAACGATAAACTGAGTTTCTTGAGAGAAACGTTTTAGATATGTAGCAAATCTTTCAACGTTGGCATCGTCAAGCGCAGCTTCGATTTCGTCTAGTAGACAGAAAGGCATTGGTCTTAGTCTTAGTATTGCAAACAAAATAGCAATAGCTGTAAGAGCCTTTTCACCACCACTAAGTAGAGTGATACTTTGAAGCTTTTTGCCAGGTGGCTCAGCAACAATCTCAACACCAGCTTGTAGTGGGTCTTCGCTTTCGGTTAACTCTAGACGAGCATTACCACCACCAAACAACTCTTTGAATATTTTGCTAAAGTTAGATTGAATTTTTGCAAATTCGGTCTCAAACTTAGTTATCATTTCTGTTGCTAATTCTTTGATAATTTGTATTAGGTCGTCACGAGCTTTGATAAGGTCTTGGGCTTGAGTGTTCATTTCTTCATATCTCTCACCTACAGCCTTGCTCTCTTCGATAGCGTTAACATTGACATAACCCAAACGAGAAATTTCTTTCTTGATGCGGCTAGTGTTAACAAGACCATCTTGAAGGTCATAATTTTCTTGTTTTAACTCAAGGCAGGTAGCATAAGTTAGCTCGTACTCTTCAAAAATTCTCTCTTGCATTGTTTCGATATCAGTATCGACCTTAGCTAGAGCCATATCTTCTTGATACTTTTTGTCAAGGGCACGGTTTTGTTCTGCAGTAAGTGCCCCACGTTCTTCGTCAAGGGCTTTGTTTTCTGCTTGAAGTTTTTGTTTATATTCGTCAAGACCTGCAAGTTTTGATTTTACTTGTTCTAGGTCTTTGACAGTTTTGTCGTACTTAGCTTGGTCTTGGTTAACTTCTGCTATACTCATAGCACCTTTAATAGTTGCGGTTACTTTGTTTAAGCCTTCAGTTAACTCTACGATAGTAGCATTTGTACTTTCGATAAGTTGACCAAGTCTATCAACTTCGCTGTCTAGAGCCACAATTTCGCTCTCGATACTTGCGATATTTATCTTGATAGAAGTCATATCTTCGTGATATTTATCTCTTTGAGCTTTTAGGTCATTAAACATCTTTTGACGAAGTTCAATGTTTTCTTCTGCGTCGTCTTTAGATGTGTCAAAGTTACCGTTGTTTTGGTCAACTTGACTGATGGCTTTTGAGATAAGTTGAACACGTTCTGCTATGCTATCACGCTCTTGAACAAGCGAGATACGTTCTTTGTCGTGTTCTTCTACAAAGATATTGAATTGGTCTAAAAGTTGGCTCTTTTGAGCGTTGGCAACTTGAGTAGATATAACAAGTTGGTTGGCTTGTTCTACTTCGGTAGTCAATACTGTAAGACGTTTGTCAAGGTCAACTTTTAATTGTTGATAAGATTTGAATTTGTCTCTTAATTTTTCTAGTTGAGTAGAGATAGTTTCTATCTCGGTATCACGCATTAGGATATTAGAAGTAATAGCCTTTTTGCTACCACCAGACATAGAACCTTGTGGGTTGATAACGTCACCATCAAGGGTAACAATTTTGAAAGCAAAACTGCTCTTTTTTGCAAGGGCAACAGCGTCATTGATGTCTGTTACGATAACTGTTCTACCAAGCAAAGAGTTAAACACGTTGGTTAGAGACTTGTCATATTTGATAATAGAACTAGCTACACCGTGGCAGTTTTTTACTTTGATTAGCATTTCTTCGGCAGAGTTTAAGCCTTTTGGCTTCATAGTAGCGATTGGCAAGAATGTTGCTCTACCAAGATTGTTTTGTTTTAGATAGTTGATAAGGTCTTTACTATCTTGTTCGTTGCTGGTGATGATATTTTGGATAGCATTGCCAAGGGCAACTTCGATAGCAGTCTCAAAACCTTGTGGTATTGTCATACTAGATGCTACAAGACCAACAATTTTTTCTCTTAACATCTTATTATTTTCACTATCTTGCATAAGACGTTTTACAGAATAATGAAAACC
Source organism: Clostridia bacterium (assembly GCA_045605365.1). GTDB lineage: Bacteria > Bacillota > Clostridia > Christensenellales > UBA1242 > CAKVLS01. The sequence goes on along the minus strand of JAZUPV010000024.1, from coordinate 9,906 downwards.
ATCGTAGTCTTTTTGCATATCTTCTAAAACTTTTTTGCGGTTTTCTAAAATTTGCAAATTAGATGATGTATTGTTTAGATTTTGAGTATTTTCTTCGATTTCTTGTTTTAAAGAAGCAAGTTGTTCGTTCTTTTCGTCAAGGCTCTTTCTTGCGTTAACATATTGTTCGTAAGATTTTTGAGCGTCTGTTTCAACAGTTTTTCTTTCGTTTTGACGAGAAGCGATTTTTTGCTCGATATTTTCTATCTTTTTGTCAAGGTCGGCTAAGTTAGCTGTGTATGCTTCTTTTTCTGCTTTTAGGGCTGACAAGTTAGACTTGATATCTGTCAACTTTGACAAAGCATCTATCATTTGACGTTGCTTTTCAGAAGCTTCTTCTTCGCTTTGAGTAAGTTCATCTACAATAGCAAGATATTTGTTAGATATTTCTTCTGATTGTTTTCTCAAACTTTCAAGCAAAACTTGTTGAGAATTCTTTTTTGTTTTGTTGTTTTCTAACAAAAGTTCTGCATTTTGCAAGTTAAGTTGTTGCTTGTTAAGTTCTGCAGATTTTTGTTGTTGTTCTTCTGTCAAAAACTTAATACGTTCTTTGACAAGGTTTGCCTCACCTGCTCTTTTTTCTAAACTAACAGTAAGGGTCAATATTTGGTTATGCAAGTCTTCGATAGTTTTGTCAATTTTGTCTACTTCTTGCATATTGTCATTATATTTGCGGTTGGCAGCATCAAGACTTGATTGTTTGATACCTATTTCTTCAAGCAAAGCGTCGATACGATTTTGAATTTTTTGCTTAGTATCACTGGCAGTTTCGTATTGATAGATATAGGTGTTAACTTCATAATTTTTTAGGTCTTGTTTTAGCTCAAGATATTTTTTTGCGTTTTCGGCTTGTTTTTTTAATGGACCAAGTTGGCGCTCAAGCTCTGACAATACGATTTGAACCTGACCAAGGTTGTCTTGAGTACGTTCAAGTTTACGTTCTGCTTCTATTTTGCGAGATTTGAACTTAGAAATACCAGCTGCTTCTTCAAAGATAGCACGGCGGTTTTCTGGTTTAGAACTGATAATCTCTTCGACCTTACCTTGACCAATGATAGAATAACCATCACGACCAATACCAGAATCGTGCAAAGCATTAACGATATCTTTTAGTCTACAAGGAGTGCGGTTGATAAGATATTCACTCTCGCCAGAACGATAAAGTTTACGTGTAAGAACAATCTCATTAAAGTCTAGGTTAAAGTTACGTTGAGTATTGTCAAAAACAAGAGATACTTCGCAGTAGCTCAAACTCTTTCTTTTTTCTGTACCGTTAAATATAACGTCTTGCATACTAGAACCACGCAAAAGTTTTGTAGATTGCTCACCCAAAACCCAACGTATAGCATCGGCAACGTTACTCTTACCACAGCCGTTAGGTCCAACGATAGCTGTGATACCTGGTTCAAATTTAATTGTTAACTTGTCTGCAAATGATTTAAATCCAGCAAGTTCAATCTGTTTAAAATTCACTTTTGTTACCCTTTATTATTTAGTATTTGTATAGAATTGTTTGCGGCTTGTTTTTCGGCTTCTTTTTTTGACTTGCCATAACCACAAGCAATGTATTGGTCATTGATATATACTTCGCTTTTGAAGGCAAAGTTGTCGTCGTCACTGACACAATCTTTATAAGACAGTTTTGCATCTTTGGTTTGTTGAACCAACTCTTGCAAAGTTGTCTTGTAGTCTATGTTGTTATTTAGTAGTTGCTCTACTAGAGTTGACAACTCGATAAAACGATATATAAAGTTTTTTGCTTCAGCTATACCGCCATCAAGATAAACTGCCCCAAGCAACGCTTCGAACAGGTCTGCTTTTATAGATGCAAAATCTGTATTGTGTTGATTAATCAAGCTTGTGCCTAGTTTGATATACTCAAACAAGCCAAGATTGTCAATAATATCTTTTAATGTACTAGCACTGACAATTTGCGCTTTTAGTTTAGATAGTTTGCCTTCTGGCAAGTTGTAGTTGTTATACAAAAACTCACTAACTACAAACCCTAATATGCTATCACCCAAAAACTCTAAACGTTCGTTGCTAGATACTTTGTTTTCGTGTGCATAAGAAGAATGTGAAAAAGCTATATCTAACAAGCTAGAGTCTTTAAACTCATAACCTATAACTTTATAAACTTTATCCATTATTCTACTATTTCTCTTACAAGGCTATTTTCGATAGTAGAGATAAAGTTTGTTTGGTGCATTTTTACGATACTTTCGATACTTCTAAATATAGCAAGAGCATCACTAGAACCGTGAGATTTTACAACAAGTTTACGTACCCCCAAGAAAGGTGAACCGCCATAATTGTTGTAGTTTAGGTCTTGTTTAACATTTTTAAAGGCTTTGCCCATAAATAGATAACCAAGCTTAGCACTTAGGCTCGCTTTGATATGTTTTTTGACAACTTTCATAGCAAACATAATGGCACCTTCGGTTGATTTTAGCAAGATATTGCCGTGAAAACCATCTGCAACAACTATATCATATTTGCCACTCAAAAAGTCTCTAGCCTCCATATTGCCGACAAAGTTGATGTTGTCCATTTTGCTTAGTTCTTGAAAACACTCTTTTGTAAACTCGTTACCCTTTTTATCTTCGGTACCGATATTAAGCAATGCAACACGTGGGTTATCTACGCCACATACTGATTTTAGATATACGCTACCAAGCAAAGCAAAGTGACAAATGTTGATAGCTTTGCAGTCAACATTGGCACCAGCGTCTACCAAAAGAACTTTGCCACCGTCTACTGTAGGTAGTAATGGAGCCAAACAAGGGCGAGAAATACCCCTTATTCTACCAATTTTTAAGAACGCACCTGTAAGAACTGCCCCAGTAGAACCAGTAGAAATAAGACCAACAACTTCTTTATCGGTTTTTAGTCTGTCAAAGGCCTTAACCATAGAAGAATCTGTTTTTGTCTTAATGGCATCTGTAGGGATATCCATATTGGTGATTTCTTCTGTACAATCAACTACTTCTAACTTGTCGCCTTTATAGTTAAGTTCTTTGATTGCTTTGTCTAAATCTTGCTTGTGACCAGCTAACACTATTTGCAAATCATCAAAAGTTTGTACACCTCTAATCGCACCACTTACAAACTCTTTGCAACTGTTATCTCCACCACAAGTATCAATAACTATTTTCATAAACTTCTCCTAAGAAATTTACTAGATAATACACTTTTGACAAATCTATTATCTAGTACACTTCGCATAATGCTACACGATACAATTTATTATACATAAATAAGTGTTTTTTAACAACTAATTAAACCTAGTTTTTTGGGGTTTTAGTTGATAAAGTAGTATATTTTGCAATAAAAAAAGACTACAAATGTAGTCTTTTAAATACAAATTTTATGGGTTAGCAAAACCCAAAGGCAAAATTATAATTATTTAGATTCTTTCTTTTCTTTTTTTGCTACTACTTCTTTGCCATCATAGTATCCACAGTTTTTGCAAACAACGTGTGGTTGTTTAGCTTCTTTACAATGTGGGCATTCTACAAGAGTAGGAGCAGATGCCTTCCAATTAGCATTACGAGCGTTTCTTCTTGCTTTTGATACTTTTGTTTTTGGTACTGCCATTTCACTATCCCCCTAATTATTTTTATCCAAATTTTTCAATTTGTAAAATGGATTGTTTTGTTTTTCAAGTTCTGCTTGAATCTCTTCACAATTGCATTGATATTGGTTGAGATTCTTGCCACAGTGTCTACACAAACCTTTACAATCAGGCTTGCACATCAATCTTGATGGCAAACTAACTAAAAGATTGTCTATAAGTGGTTTTGAGATTTCTACTGTGTTAGAACCTAATTCATAATAATTATTAAACTCATCAACACTATGGACAAAAGTTTCTTCTATGTCAAAATCGACATCATATACAAACTCTTCTCCACAAGTATCGCACACCACATTGAGTTTTGCTTGTGCTGTAGCAACGATTTTTAAAGTTTCAAACTCATAAACCATACTGCCTTTTAGCGTAACTGGTTGAGCAAAGGTATACCCTCTAAACTCCACTATTTCGTTGTCGATTGGCACTTGCAAATCTATATCGATTGCTTTACCTTCATTAAATTGTGCTTGTTGAATATTTAATAACATATAAAACCACTGTGTATATTATATACAAATAAATCAATTTGTCAACACTTTTTGAAAGTTTATTTACCTTCAACTAGTTTTTTAGTTTCTCTAGCGATTAAGATTTCTTCGTCGGTAGGTACTACATAAACTGCAACTTTTGAGCCAGGTTTAGAAATCAAACAAACTTCACCTCTAGTAAAGTTGCGGTTTGCTTCGAAGTCAAAGTCTACACCTAAAAACTCCATATCTTTCATCACTGCTTCTCTAACGTCGTCACGGTTTTCGCCGCTACCAGCTGTAAATGTAATAACATCTACACCACCCATAGCCGCAGCGTATGAACCGATGTATTTTTTAACTCTATAGTTAAACATATCAAGAGCAAGTCTAGCTCTGTCGTTACCTTCTTTGCTAGCTTTGATAACGTCTCTAATATCACTTGATACACCGCTTACGCCCAAGAAACCACTCTTTTTGTTAGCAGCGTTAAGAACTTCTTTGATAGACATACCTGTATTGTCCATCATATATTCTGCAACAGCCATATCTACGTCACCACAACGGCTACCCATCATAAGACCTTCTAATGGAGTAAGACCCATAGAAGTATCTACACATTTGCCATTTTTGATAGCGCAAACACTAGCACCATTGCCAAGGTGGCAGTTGATAACTTTAAGGTCATCTCTACCGGTGATACGTTTTACTTCGCTAGAAATAAAGTCGTGGCTCATACCGTGGAAGCCATATTTTCTAACGTTATATTTTTCTAACCATTCGTATGGTACTGGATATGTATAAGCATAGTCAGGCATAGTTGCGTGGAAGCCTGTATCAAACAATGCTACGTTTGGTTTGCCTTGCATAACTTGTTGACAAGCCTTAATACCAAGAATATTTGGTGGCATATGCAAAGGTCCAAGTGGTACTAGTTTTTCTAGGTTAGCCATAACTTCGTCTGTAATTAATGTAGCCTTGTTATAGATTGTACCGCCGTGCAATACTCTGTGACCAATAGCACCAATCTCATCAAGAGATTTGATTGCACCGATTTTTTCGTCTTGTAGTGTTTTTAAAACAAGTTCGATACCTTGTTCGTGATTGTCAAGTTGTTGTTCTATAAGGTGTGCTTGACCGTTGATTTTGTGTGTAAGTTGAGAACCTTGTAGACCGATTTTTTCTACTAAACCTTTTGCTACAACTTTTTCTACATCCATATCGATAAGTTGATATTTGATTGAGCTGCTACCAGCATTTATTACTAAAACTTTCATTTATATTTTTCTCCTTATTTTATTTGTGTTTGCAAAACAGTAACGGCTGTTAGCATAACAATATCTTGTGCGTTACAACCACGAGATAGGTCGTTGACTGGTTTGTTAAAACCTTGTTGTATTTGACCAACTGCTTGCAATCTACCAAAACGCTCAGCTATTTTGTAACCGATATTGGCGCTGTTTAGGTCTGGGAAGACTAAAACATTGGCTCTACCAGCTACTTGGCTCTTAGGAGCTTTTAGTTTGCCTACGCTCTCTATTATAGAAGCGTCTAATTGCAATTCACCGTCGATAAGCAATTTTTTATCTTTTTTCTTAGTTATCTCTAAAGCTTCTTTCATCTTTAAGATGCTTGGGTGATCTCCTCCGCTACCATAACTAGAAAAAGACAATAGTGATACTCTAGGAGTAATCTGGGCAAGTAGTTTTGCAGTGTCTACTGTTGCCATAACAATGTCGCTGATTTGTTCACTAGTAGGGTCAATGTTAAGACTAGTATCGGTAAAGAAAATTGTGTTGTTTTCACCAAAGCCAAGTTTGTGTGTACCTACAAACATTGTGCAAGATGAAATTGTACTGATACCTTTTTTTGCTTTGATTATTTGAAGACCCGGTCTTAGAGAGTCTGCAGTTGAAGTTTCTGCTCCACCCAATGTACCATCAGCATAATCGCATTGTACCATCATAGCTGCAAAATAAAATGGATTGTTAGTGACAAGGTCTGTTGCTTGTTCTATAGTCACACCTTTTGCTTTGCGCATCTCGTATAGTTTGTTAGCAAAGTCTTGTGTCAATTCGCTTGTTTTTGGGTCGATTATTGTAGCGCCTTTTAAGTTATAACCCTTATTTAAGATAACTTCTGGGTCACCTAACAAAATAGGTTTTGCTACTTTCTTTTTCAAAACGATTTCTACTGCTTTTAGTACTCTATCACTAAAAGCGGCTTCTGGATAAACAACTGATTTGTTTAACTTAGAAGCCCTTGATAATAAGTTTTTTACTTTAAACATAAAAACTCCTTAAAATATTTGTAAAGACTAAATTATTTAGATATAATAACTATATATCAAATACAAAAAAAAGTAAAACGTTTTATGAAAAGTCAAAAAATTTGTGCCATTATTTGCGAATATAACCCACTACACAAGGGTCACCAATACTTGATAGAAAAAGCAAGAGAATTGTCTTGCTGTGATTTTGTTATGTGTATAATGAGCGGCAACTTTACACAGCGTGGCGACATAGCGATACTAGACAAACACAAACGTGCCAAGATAGCTTTGTCTGCGGGGGCTGACATTGTCGTACAGATACCTACCGCCTATGCTAGTTGCTCAGCAGAAGTATTTGCACTGGCAGGTGTTAAGATAGCCAATAGTTTTAACAATGTTACGCACCTTTGTTTTGGCAGTAGTTTAGACGAAGTAGAACCTTTAAAACAAATAGCTAATTATCTTATAACCGAACCTAAAGAATACAAAAAGTTGTTAAAAGCAAATCTTGATAACGGGTTAAGTTATAACTCAAGTAGAACCAATGCCCTTGTTGAACTTGCAAAAACTGATAAAAACCTACCAGAAAACGTACAAAAACTTTTGGCAAATTCAAACAATATCTTAGCTATAGAATACCTAAAAGCTTTGAAGAGCACCAATAGCAAAATTATACCTATAACAACCAAACGTATAGGAGAAAGCTTTAATAGTAAAAAAATAACAGAATACTGTAGCGCAAGTGCAATACGACAAGAGTTATACACTACCAAAACTGTAAAAAACGTAGCCAAAGCCTTGCCTGACAATATATTTGACGAGTTTAGACAAGAACTTGTCAACCAGGCATTGCCTGATATTGCGTTGTATAACCAATTAAGGTTGTTTAAGGTAAGAACAACTGATATTAACGAAATAGAAAATGTTTTTGACGTGAGCGAAGGTTTGCACAATAGACTATACCACCTAGCAAGACAATCAGCTGATTATGAAGAGTTTGTAAAACAAGTTGCTACAAAACGCTACAGCGACAGCAAAATCAACCGCATCATAACAGGTTTGATGCTAGGCATAGACAAAAAAATAGTTGAGCAAATTTATAAACTAAATACCCTACCTTATATCAAAGTACTCGCTGTAAGAAAAAATAGAGTTCTTAATAACTTGCAAAGTAACACCTGTGTTATATTAAGAACCAACGACGTCAAAAAAACAAACAATTATGTCTACAACAAACTAACACAAATAGAAGATAACGCTGACAGTATCTACACACAACTAACCAACACAAAAGTTGTCAATGTACCATACCTATCTCAGCCACCAATAATTAATAGCAAATTATCTTAAAGGAGTTTTTATTATGCCAAAGAGAACAAACTATATCAACTGGGACGAATATTTTATGGGGGTTGCATTGCTAGCTGCCAATCGTAGCAAAGACCCAAATTCTCAAGTAGGTTGCTGTATCGCAACAGAACAAAACGTTATCGTATCTGTAGGATACAACGGCTTCCCTAGAGGCTGCAGCGACGACGAATTGCCTTGGGAGAGAGAAGGAGAATATCAAGACACAAAGTACCCTTATGTAGTACACGCAGAACTAAACGCCATCTTAAACTCAACAAACACTAACCTACACGGTTGCAAATTGTATGTTACCTTATTCCCTTGCAACGAATGTTGCAAAGCAATAATACAAAGCGGCATAAAAACCGTATATTATCTAAGCGACAAGTATGCTACTTCTAAAGAAACACTTGCTTCGAAAAAGATGTTTGCCTTGGCTGGTATCAAGACAGAACAACTAAAAACTCGTATAGATAGCCTAACTATCAACTACAAGGTAGACAAATAATATTATAAAAATAAAACAGTAGGTCCTACCCTACTGTTTTTTTTGTTGTATAAATTAGTTAGACAAAGTTATTTTATCCCTAACAATTTTTTTATTTGTGGTAGAGCTTGTTCTGCTGCACGTCTACCACTAGTTATTGACAATTTGGCACATTCTTTAGTAAAAGATGACGGAGTAACTTTTGCCGGTTGTGGTACTTTGATATATATGTCACCTTTGTCTTGCTTGGTTTCGGCAAGTGTAACCAACATACGAGCTATAGAGTTGGCTGATACTGACACCACTCTATTTAGATTGCCCCTTTTGTGATAAAAACAGTTGACATCTATACCTATGACAATGTCCGCACCAAGGCGTCTAGCTTCTTCTACGGGCATATTGTCTATAAGTCCGCCGTCTACGAGAACTTTGCCATCTTTTTTTAACGGGCTAAAAATACCCGGCACTGATATACTTGCCCTTATTGCATCAAGCAAACTGCCACTATCCATAACAACTTTGTCACCTGTCACCAAGTCACAAGCTATAGCAGCATAAGGTTTTGTAAAGTGCTCTATCTCAAAGTCAACTTCTTCACCAAGAGTTTGTTGTAGATATTCTACTACCTTTTTACCAGCAATAATACCACCCTTAAACAGTTCTACATCTAACATACGGTTGGTTTTAAAATTCATAATTCTATCTTGCATAGCTTGAGTAGATACACCTGCACAGTATACTCCACCTACTAGCGACCCCATAGATGTACCAGTAACAATATCGATAGGTATGTTATTTTCTTCAAATACTTGCAACACCCCAATATGTGCCACACCCAAAGCACCGCCGCCGCTAAGTGCTAAACCTACTTTCTTTTTCATAATATATGTGTCCTTTTCATATTAATTTATATGAGTTTTTTTAAATCAAAAAATTATACTAATGTTATTATAAGCATAGTTGTTTTTATTATTATAATAATAATCGCTATATACCCAAATATATATATGCAATCTACAACAAAAGGAATTTACACTTGGGCAAATATAGTACTGCCGAGTCTATTGCCATTTTTCTTTTTTACAAAGATATTGTCTTTGATGCCTAATACTCAAAGTTTTACAAAAGTTTTTAACAAACCCATCTCAAAACTATACAACTGCCCATCTATTGCTAGTTATATATGCATAATGAGTATGATATCCGGCTACCCTGTAGGGGCAAAACTAACTAGTGAGTTTTTTAAAAACAATATTATATCTTCTAACCAAGCCCACCGCATAATCAGTTTTTGCTCTACTTCTGGTCCATTATTTATCATAGGCAGTGTGGGCACAAGTTTGTTTGGCAATAAGACGTGTGGCATATTGATATTTGTATCACACATAATAGCTAGCTTGATAAACGGACTACTCTATCGCAAGTACAAATTAGACAGTACTAACACCCCTTATACCGTTCGCCCTACCCACAACAATCTACTTAATGATAGTATGTATAATACAATCAACTCTGTTATGCTAGTTGGTGGATTTATTGCCATATCTTTTGTTGTGATAGATATTGTCAACAACTTAAAATTGCTGTACCCTATAGAATATTTGTTAAATAATGTCTTTGGATTATCTCAACACGCCAATTTGTCTTCGTCTATTAT
>JAZUPV010000023.1:0-5929 GCA_045605365.1 Clostridia bacterium | reverse complement strand
AATAGTATCATTATCAAATATGAAAATAAAGCAGATACAAATGATATCATATTTGCTTACAGAATATATAACTTTAGATGTGTCAAAGCAGGTTCTCTATACAAATTTTATATAGATATATATTGTAAAAGCAATGATACAAAATATACTCTCTACAGTTTTTAAAAAATAAAAGCTATATCAATTGATATAGCTTTTTTTTGTTGTTTAAATTTTATTTTTTAGATGCTGTTTTCTTTGCTGGTGCTTTTTTTGTTGATTTTGCTTTTTTTACTGCGTTGACTATTGCTGTAGCAGAATCTGTCATATTGTTTTTTGCACCAAATGCATTAAGAACTTCGATAGGTATTGCAAAGATAATTGTGTTAGATTGGTCTGAAGATACGTCGTTGATTGTTGACAATGTTCTTAGGTGCAATGCCCCTGGAGAAGTTGCTAGTTGTTGTGCAGCTAGAGATAGATTTTTTGAAGCTTCTAATTCTCCGCTTGCTTTGGTGATAACTGCGGCTTTTTCTCTTTCTGCTTCGGCAACTTTTGCGATAACTCTTTGCATTTCTGTAGGTAGGGCGATATCTTTTAGTTCTACGTTTTGAATTTTTACACCCCACTCATCTGTAGCTTTGTCCACTATTAGGCAGATTTCGTTAGAGATTCTTTCTCTATCTGTTAGTAGTTCGTCTAGAGTTACGCTACCGACTAAATTACGCATTGTTGTTTGAGCAAGTTGTGTAACTGCATAGTTGCAGTTTTGAACAGAAAGCATTGCTTTTTTTGCGTCAAAAATGTTGAAATAGATAACGGCGTTGATTTTTACAGTAACGTTATCTTTTGTTATAGCGTCTTGTTCTGGTACGTCTACAACTTTTACTCTTATGTCCATTTTTTGGTATTTTTGAACAATAGGCAAAACAAGGTGCCAGCCTGGTTCTAGTATTTTTTGAAATTTACCAAAAACAAATCTTATGCCCCTTTCGTACTCGTCTACTTGGCGAATAGAAATAAGCAAAACAAAAACTATAAATGATACTATTACGATAAGTGCTATTATTGGTCCTGACATATATAAATTCTCCTTTTTTTATCTACCAATAGATTAAAATATTTTGTGCATATTTGTCAATTAAACAAATTATATTTGTGGTTAGTTGTTTTCTAACAATAGTTTGCTCTCTGTAAATACCTTAATGTGAGCTTTTTTGTTAAGACGTTTTTCGTGTTTGTCATAATAACCTTTTGGTTTGGTCTTGACAATAAATCTGCGTGCAAAGTTTGGCTTGGTGCTTAGTATAAACTCATAACAACCATGTATAATTTCGTTAACATAATCCCACATATATTCGATACTGATATTGCAGTTGTATATACCATTGATATACAAAACGTGCGCCACAGAGTCTATCGCTATCAAAAAGTCTTTGTTGACTTTTATGGTTATGATTTCTTGTTTGTATACAACCTTGCCAATGTCTGGTATTGTTTTTAAAAATTCTGCAAGTTGTTTTGTTGTTTTTTGTTTTTTCATAATAATTATCCTTACAACAAGATTATCACAAATCAAAAAAAACTTACAACTAAAATCAAGACTTTGACCTTAACAAAATTGCTTAGGTAGAGATTTTTGTATAGCAAAAGGTATAATTTAATATATTATTAATATAGTTTTAGTATATTTTATAACAATTTGTGTCAAATCCTTGCCAAAAAGTTAACTTTTGATATAATACTTTTAGGAGATTAATATGAGTAAAGTAAAAATTATGACCGACTCAAACTCGGGTATATTACAACAAGAAGGCAAAGACTTAGGTGTATATGTATTGCCAATGCCATTTACTATTGATGGTGAAGAATATTATGAAGAGTTGACAATTTCGCAAGATGAGTTTTATCAAAAACTCGCCCAAGATGCCGACGTAAAAACATCACAACCATCTCAATATAGCCTAGAAGAAGTTTGGGACGACCTACTAAAAGAATATGACGAAATAGTATACGTACCTATGACAAGCGGTCTTAGTGGTACTTGCTCAAATGCTACAATCTATGCCCAAAAATATAACGGCAAAGTACAAGTAGTTGACAACAAACGTATATCTCTCACCTTAAAAGAAAGTATTTACGAAGCGGTTGAACTTGTAAAACAAGGCAAATCTGCCCTTGAGATAAAACAATATCTAGAGTCAACCAGAGATAAGAGTTCTATCTATATAACAATGAGCGTGTTAAAATACCTAAAAAAGGGTGGTAGAATATCACCTGCTGCTGCAGCTTTAGGTTCAATGCTTAGTATCAAACCTATACTATCTTCTAGGGGAGAAAACTTTGAAAAGTTTGCTATGGCGTTGACTTTGCAACAAGCAAAGAAAAAAATCATCATGCAACTAAAAAAAGAACTTGAGACAGAGTTTAAGCAAGAATACGAACAAGGCAAAATGACTATCTCTGTAGCTCACACTCAAAACTTGGACGAAGCTAAAAAGTTTAAAGAAGAAATTTTAAAAGAATTCCCTAACCTAACCTTCCACTACGTAGACCCACTATCTTTGAGCGTGTCTTGTCATATTGGACCAGGGGCATTAGCTGTTGCTTTAGCAATCAACAACTTTTTGAAATAATATAAATAACAAAACCACAGGAGTTTGTCCTGTGGTTTTTTTGTTTATACTAGTGCTAGATGTTTTACAAAATCTATAAAGTCTTGAACTTGACTAGTTATATCATATTGGTTTGTTTGGCAATAGATTTTTTCTTGGTCAACTTGTAGACCAAACTTTGTAGCGTTGGCTACAACTATTTTTCTATCCAACCCCAAATCTTCAGCTGTATCAAATATACTGCCTATATCGCATAGATAACTTGCCCCGCTCTCACCTTGCAAGATATATAACGTTAGCATTGTGTTTGTTTCTGCCAAAATATATCTTGTATGCAAAACCAAGTTTGTACCGTGTGGTTGGGTGCTAGCGATATTTGGGTCATCTAACAAAATTTCTGCAAATTGATTATTGATGGATTTCAACTTGATTTCCCTCCCCATTAGGTAATTTTTGTGGAGCGTTCAAGCTCTCAATAAAGATATTAGAGATGCCCGCTATAAGCTCTGGATATGCTTGACAATGTTCAATAACATATTTTGCTACAGTAAGGTCTTTTTCTATAGCTCTTATGTTATCAAAGCCTTCTGGAGTACCCACCACCGGTATAAATGAAGGTACGCCGTTTACTTCAAAATAATTATAAAAAGGGAAGGTATTAGAAGTATATGTTTTGCGCAAAGGCTCTTGAGTTGTCACAAAAGACTCAAGGTCTTCTTCTATAATATTGCCGCCGCCATCATCATGATCTTGGCAGATATCTATCATATGTTGCATATAGTTGATAATAGGTATATCACAAGAATCGCCCTTTTCTATAAGAGCATCACGTGCTTGTACTAGGTATTGCTCCATTGTGCTATTGTAGGTGCGTTCGTTTTTGAAATAACTCAAAAATGGCATACCAAGAGATTCGTGCTGAATTGTTTGGTCTAGACCATTTTGCAAATCATACAAATAAACCAACAATTTGTCTATACTTATAGCGTTGCAAGCTTCTTGTCCCCTTGCTAATGTTTGGGTTGGCGACTGAAAGTGAAAGTGCGGCACACTTGCAAAAGGTTTAGTAACATATCCGCCGCCAGGGGCTGCGTATGCTTCGTAACCATCTGTAAAGTACTTTTCGTAAGTAGGCGCAACTGCAGGGTCGTATATGGTATAGTCGTTGGCGTGTTTTGCAAAACCAACCGCATCAAATCTATTGATGATAACTACTTCGTCATTGTCGTTTTTGCAATAAGTAGCTATACCTATTTCGCCCTTTTCTTTGGTTGTCAAAGGGTCACCTGCGACACTTGTTACTTCTCTAGGATAAGTAGCAACTTGCGCTATACAGTGGTCTTTAGATTGATAATAATTGGCTACACAGCGGTAGTCATGCCCGGCTCTACGTGTAAAGTCAAACCTACGAGAATCGACATGGGCGTATTCTTCAAGCAAAATATCAAAATAGCCATCTTGATATAAGTTTCTGCCTGTTTTGGGGTCAATTTTTTCTACGATTGCCCTTCTATAACGCTCTGCCCATTTTAGTTTGGCTTTTAGGTCAGTGCCGTCTATGATATTATCAAAAATTTGAAAATCTGATCTACTCATACTTTGATTTTATCATACATACCAAAAAGTGTCAATATCGGCGTGTTTTTTTAAAACAAAAAAAGACTAGTAATCTAACTAATCTTTTTTGTTTTTTGTATACCAAGTTATTATATCTTGTAGAGAATTATCAAAAGTATACTGTGGTTTATAACCTAACTCTTTTGTTATCTTGTCAAAGTTTATAGCATATCGTTTGTCATTGGTTGGGCGATCTTGTACAAATTCGACACGGCTTTTGTGGTTTTTTATATTATCTAACATCATATTGGCTATTGCCAAGTTTGTCTGTTGGTTGTTGCTACCTATGTTATATATATTACCCGCTTTGCCATTTTGTACGATTTTTGCTATGCCTTGACAATGGTCCAAAACGTGTATCCAATCTCTAATATTTTGACCGTCGCCGTGCACTGGTATATTGCGGTCACTTAACACACTAAAAATAATCTTTGGTATATATTTTTCGCCGTGCTGATATATACCATAGTTGTTGCAGCATCTTGATATTGTTGTATGTAGCCCAAATATCTTGTGATAAGTCATAACAAGCATATCTGCGGTTGCTTTTGTTATACTGTATGGGTTGTTAGGTCTAAGTGGAGTGTCTTCATAAAAATAACTTTCTCCGTCTAGCAACTCTCCATAAACTTCGTCAGTAGAAACTTGGTGAAATTTACCAACATTATGCTTTTTGCAAGCATCCAACAACACCCTAACACCCGTTATATTGCTATCAATAAAAATTTGTGGATTGACAACAGAAGTGTCTACATTAGACTCTGCAGCAAAGTTTATCACAACATCAAACTTTTCTATCTCAAACAACCTATCCACAAGCCCCACATCACAAATGTTGCCGTGGACAAACTTAAAGTTAGGTTTGTTTAGCAAATCTTGTATATAGTCTAAATTGCCCGCATAGGTAAGCGCATCTAACACTACAAAGCTATCACTTTCGTTATAAAAATAATGGCAAAAGTTGGACCCAATAAACCCAGCCCCACCAGTAATCAAAACTTTCATACAAATCTCCCGACTGATAGTCGCCTATATCATACCACAAACACAAAAAAATCAAAACAAAAATAGCTACCCATACCAAAAATAAAATTTTTTGATATAAAAATATAATTCAAATAAAAAGTCACTTGTTTTCAAGTGACTTGTGTTTGCATGATAAAGTATAACCGCACAAAATCTAATTGTTTTTTAGTATCTTTTTTAAATCCTCTTTTTTTAACCAAGGTTTTTTCCTATGTATCATGCTGTGACAATTTGAACAAACCATAACAATATCGTCTATTTTTGTTGATTCATTTTCTTTCATTTCAGAAACTGGTTTTACGTGATGTGCTTCAATAAAGTCATCACCTAACTCGCCATATTTTTCATAAAAATTAAAACCACAAATTTCACAAAATAAGGAGCCTTTTTTTTCCTTAAACTTCTTTTTTGCATTTGAAATCAACATATAATTTCTTTCACGATAAATATGTTTTCTCAAGAATTGCTTTCCCTCTGAAAATTCGTCATCATCTTGAGTCGCATCATTTAATATTGAATTATCAAAATTAATTAAGCCATAATGACCATTATTTTTTCCTTCAATCATAAAAAACAATGGGACACCATCATATTTATTACTTTGAGGAGACCCCTTTTCTAATGCATCTCTTATTGAAGCATCATAATTTTTAGTTTTACTCCTCGTTCCATTTTCTTCAAATTCTTTATAA
>JAZUPV010000022.1:0-4999 GCA_045605365.1 Clostridia bacterium | reverse complement strand
TGTTGTATTTTACAACTATTTTTTTATAAAAGGATAAAAGTTATGGACTGGTCAGGAGATAAGTTTTTTAACAAACTAAAAGAAATAGCTGATAGATTAGAAACAATACACAAAGAACTTGCCCACAAGTTAAAGATGAACTGCGGAGAGCTAGGTATATTTAGGTTGCTTTGCCGAAAAGATCAACTATCGGCTACTCAAATAAGCGAACTAAGCAAAATAGACAAACCTGCAACCAGTCGTACCCTTAACAAACTTGTTGACAATGGTCTTGTTGACAAAGCATACAAAGACAACAACAAAAAAACACAATATGTATTTTTAACCGAAAAGGGCAAAGAACTAAAAAGTCATATTTTAAAACAACTTTCGACTCTTGGTGAAAAATACTTCAACAAATTATCTCAACAAGAAGCTGCGACTTTGTTTGATATTTTAGACAAAGTTGTGGCAAAAGGAGAACAAAATGCTTAAATTAGATAACATAACAAAAATATACGAAACGGGCGACCTACGAGTAGAAGCATTAAAAGATCTAAGCCTAGAATTTAGAAAGAGCGAGTTTGTCTCTATACTTGGTCCTAGTGGCTGTGGCAAGACAACTTTGCTTAATATAGTTGGTGGACTAGACCGCTATACAGAAGGCGACATTGTTATCAATGGCAAGTCTACTAAAGAATACAAAGACAAAGACTGGGATACTTATCGCAATCACTCTGTAGGTTTTGTTTTTCAAAGTTACAACCTTATACCACACCAGACAGTACTTGAAAACGTCGAACTAGCCCTAACCTTATCTGGCGTTAGCAAAGAAGAACGTAGACAAAGAGCAACCGACGTATTGACAAAAGTTGGTCTTAGGGACAAGCTAAAAAGCAAACCTAACCAACTATCTGGCGGACAAATGCAAAGGGTTGCTATAGCACGTGCACTTGTCAACGACCCAGAAATAATCTTAGCCGACGAACCAACCGGAGCTCTCGACACCGTGTCTAGTATACAAGTAATGGAGTTACTAAAAGAAATCGCCAACGACAGACTTATCATTATGGTAACACACAACCCAGAACTTGCAGAAAAGTATTCTACACGTATTGTTAAGTTGCTAGACGGCAAGTTAATAGATGATAGTGCCCCTTACAAATCACGCAAGCGCAAAGCTAAAGCTGTCGAAACATCAAAAGAACCTACCGACAAAAACAAAAAGAACAAAAAGTCAAAAGGTCCTGTTAAGAAAAAGATGTCTTTCTTTACGGCTCTTGCGCTTAGTTTCAAAAACCTACTAACCAAAAAGACCCGTACCCTACTTGTATCTTTTGCGGGTAGTATCGGTATAATAGGTATAGCCTTGATACTAGCGATATCAAGTGGATTTTCTACATATATTAACAAAATGCAAGAAGATACCTTGTCTACCTACCCTATCACAATAAGTGCCAAGAGTGTAGACTTTACTTCGGTGGTATCATATATGTTTGCCCATCAAGCAGCTAGTGACAAAACCAACCACAAGCTAGACGGCGTATACCCAAAAGAAAATATCACCAACTTGCTAGACAGCGTCGGTAACAGTATGGGCACAAATAACCTAAAAGCGTTTAAGGCATATATCGACAAAAATTATGACAGCATCAAAGAATACGTCAACGATATACAATATACTTACAACATACCCTTGGAGTTTTATACTCAAACTGGCAGCAATGTTCAACCTAACAGCAACGCATTAATGTCAATGATAACAAAATATTCTTTGTATTATTTTGAAGACAAAACAAATATCACTTGGCAAGAAAACCCAACAATAGATGCAGTAACAAAACAACCTACTATAGAATACATTTTCAAAAAGACCGATACCACAGATTATAAGTTTATGGAGCAATATCCAGAAACAATGTACATAAAAGAAGAACTAGAAGATCCAACCAACAATGGTCAAACAACCTTAAGCAGTCTAGAAGTACTTTCTTTAGTGTTTAACATTATGGAGGTAGAGATGGATATGTCAGCGATGGGTTCATCAGGGGCTATGTTTGGCAATATGGATATCTTCTACGAAATGATCAACAACCAAGAACTAATAAACTCTCAATATGACTTATTAGGTCAAAACAGTCGCCTTGCAACAAAAGCTAACGAAGCGGTATTAGTTCTAGACAAAAACAACGAACTTGACGATTATATCTTATATGGCTTGGGTTTTATCACCGACCAACAAATGAACAAAATAATGGCAGACCTTGTACACGGTCAAGTTTCTGATAACAAAATTGACTATGACAAAGTCATCGGTACTAAATACAAAGTTATGACAGAGAGTGATTATTTTGTTGATATTGGTGGCACTCTTACTGATATAAGATTATACAATACTCAATTTATCAACAAACAACCTAACCCAGACTACGATCCAGAAACATATTACGATTATTATGCTCAACAATTTGCAAAATGCACAAACGAAGTAGAAATTGTTGGTATTTTAAGACTAAACGATACAACTGATGCAGGTTGCTTGTCAACTGGTGTTGCTTATACAAAAAACCTAACAACTGATATGATTAACTATCACAAAGACAGCGCCTACGTACAAGCTAACCCAACTAAAGAAATATCTTTAGACAATCCAGCTACTATCAACATCTATGTAAACACATTTGAATCAAAAGACGCTATCAAAGACTTTATTACAAAATACAATGCTCAAGCAGACACAGACAACCAAATAACTTATACAGATTATATAGACCTTATTATGAGCACAGTATCTGTTATCATCAACGCTATCACCTATGTACTTATTGCTTTTGTAGGTGTATCACTTGTAGTTAGCTCTATTATGATAGGTATCATCACATACATCTCTGTTATCGAACGCACCAAAGAAATCGGCGTACTACGTAGCGTGGGTGCTTCAAAAAGAGATATCAAGAGAGTATTTACTGCAGAGAGCTTTATTA
The DNA here is from genome assembly GCA_045605365.1 of Clostridia bacterium. Taxonomy (GTDB): domain Bacteria; phylum Bacillota; class Clostridia; order Christensenellales; family UBA1242; genus CAKVLS01. The sequence goes on along the minus strand of JAZUPV010000022.1, from coordinate 2,036 downwards.
TAGGTTTATCTAGTGGAGCCTTTGGTATATTAATAACTCTAATATTAATATTGCCAATCAATCTACTACTACAACACTTTACAGGTATAGGCGGACTTGCAAGTTTGCCAGTATTAGGGGCAGTTATCTTAATAGCAATAAGTATTATACTTACTCTTATCGCTGGTCTTATCCCAGCTAACCTAGCTGCAAAAAAAGACCCTGTAGTAGCATTAAGAAGCAATTAATATTACTAAAACACAGTCAACATATTTGGCTGTGTTTTTTTGTTGTAAAGGCTAAACAAAATACAACTTTTTATTTTTGATAAAATATATCTTATGATATAATTGTGGTAGAAATTGTTAAGGAGATTTTTTATGGAGAAAATACGTATACTTTGTTATGGAGATAGCAACACCTGGGGACAAGAACCTGGACTATCTGGAGCAAGATATTCTACTGATATCCGCTATACTGCATTGCTACAACAAAAGCTTGGTGATGATTATAAAGTTATAGACGAAGGGTTGTGTTCAAGAACATTGCTTGCCCCTAACACAAAATACCCTAAAGGCGACAGATGTGGTCTAAACTTATTTGCCCCTATTGTATATAGTCACAATCCATTAGATTATGTTGTTATATACCTAGGCTCAAACGATATGAAGACTGAGTACAATCTAAAGGTAAAAGACATAGCACAAGTACTAGAAGAAAAATATATCAACTTTCTTAAAAACGACCTTGGTCCAGTTTTGTTAAAACAACCAAAGATAATTATCGTTGCCCCATCTATAATTTATGATGACAGATGGATAGGCGACAATATCTTTTTGGGAGCTCAAGAGAAGTCTTATGCCTTTAACGAAACTTATCGACAAGTTGCCGAAAAAACTGGCTGCATTTTTATCAGCAACGAAAACATTATTTCTGGTAGCGACGGCATACACCTTAGCCCAGAAAGTCATAGTGTACTTGCAGAAAAATTATATCAAGCAATCATAAACGACAACAAATAATTGATTATATAAAAAGGACGTTATATGTATAGTAACCAACTAGAGACTCAAGACCTAATCTTGGGCAAGATGAAACCTGACGACGCACAAAAAATGCTAGACAACTTTTGGCGTCACGAACAAACTGCAAAGTATATGTTATGGCCAACCACAAACAATTATCAAGACGCAGTAGCAAGAGTTGAACGCTCAATAAAATTTCAAGCAGAGCGTATGGCTTATACTGTATACGAAAAATCTTCTGGCGAGCCTATAGGGCTAGCTGGTATGATAGAAGTAGAACCTAATGTGTGGGAGGACGCCGGTATAGGTGTAGGACCTAAGTTTGTAGGCAAAGGTTATGGCACACAGATACTAAAAGCACTTGTTGACGAGTGTTTTAGAATAGGCGCTACTAAGATAATTTGCTCGTGCTTTAAAGACAACTTACCTTCAAAAAAGATGCAAATAAAGTTTGGCTTTGAATACACCCACAGCGAAGAAAAAATTAGAGAAAAAGATGGCTTAAAATATGTAGCAGATTTTCACGTTTTGACCAAAGAAAAATATCAAAGTCTTTATAAAAAATAACAACAAATTTTATAAATAAAAAATAAAAATATTCGACCCTATGGTCGGGTATTTTTTTATTTTTGTTAAAACTTAGCCCTTCTGTGTCAAAAACTATAAAAACCGCTCGGTCGCCCCTAAAACCCCAATAAAACCATATGGTCGCCCGCCATATTTTGACCCCGACTAAATAGTCTGTCACAAAATTTCGCTCTCAAGATAAATTTTTTGTCCAAAGCTCAGTTTCAAAAAATTTTTATTTTTGATATTTTCTCTAAAAATTTAACCAAATTTTTGACCTTGTTTTTTGACAAAATCTCAACCAAAAATCACTCTATATTTTTCTGCCGAACAAAAAGTCGGTTTTTAACAAAAAAAGAGCCAAAACTATCGCTTGTTTTGACTCTTAAAAATATATGTCTATTAGGTGAATTTATAATTTTGATTAGTTAAAATATCTCTTTAATAAACCTTCAAATGCTCTAC
>JAZUPV010000021.1:0-7406 GCA_045605365.1 Clostridia bacterium | reverse complement strand
ACCCACACGCCATTATCGAAGCTATGGCAATATGTGGCTATGCTATAGGTGCTAGCAAAGGTTTTGTATACCTTAGAGCAGAATATCCACTAGCCGGCGAAAGACTTCAAAAAGCTATAGACGAAGCAACCGAAAGGGGTCTTCTTGGAGAAAACATCTTTGGTTCAAACTTCAGCTTTACTCTAGCTATCAAATATGGTGCAGGAGCCTTCGTTTGTGGCGAAGAAACTGCGCTTATGCGTAGTATAGAAGGTCACCGTGGCGAACCAACCTTAAAACCACCTTATCCAGCAGAAAAAGGTCTATATGGTTGTCCTACAGTTATCAACAACGTAGAAACTCTTGCCAACGTTGCCCAAATTATCAACAATGGTGCAGAGTGGTTTAACACTATCGGCACACAAGATAGCAAAGGTACAAAAGTATTTGCACTAACAGGCAAAATCAACAACTCTGGTCTTATAGAACTACCTATGGGTACAACTATCCGTGAGATTATATACGATATCGGTGGTGGCATACCTAACGGCAAAAAGTTCAAAGCCGTACAAATGGGTGGACCAAGTGGTGGTTGTATACCAGAACAATACCTAGATACACCTATCGACTACAAGAGCCTTAACGAACTTGGCTCTATGATGGGTAGTGGTGGTATGATAGTAGTAGACGAAGATTCTTGTATGGTTGACCTTGCAAAATTCTTCTTACAATTTACCCGTGACGAAAGTTGTGGCAAATGTACACCTTGTCGTATAGGCAATAAGAGAATCTTAGAGATTTTAACAAAAATCACCGAAGGCAACGCAACAATGCAAGACCTTGACAAACTAGAAGAGTTGTGTGATTATGTAAAATCAAATTCTCTATGCGGTCTAGGTCAAACTAGTCCAAACCCAGTACTAAGTACCCTAAGATATTTTAGAGATGAATATATCGAACATATCAAAGAGCACAAATGTCGTGCTGGCGTATGCAAAAACTTGACCAAGTACAAAATCACAGATAAATGTATAGGTTGTAGTGCTTGTTCTCGTCAATGCCCAGTAGGTGCAATCAGTGGAGAACTAAAAAAACAATTTACAATTGATCAAAATAAATGTATCAAATGTGGCAAGTGTATCAACACTTGTAGATTTGGTGCTATAGTAAAGGAGTAATAAGATGCAAGTAACATTAACTATTGACAAAAAACAATATACTGCAGATAGTAACGAAACAATCTTGCAAGTAGCAAGACGCAACGGCATCGAAATACCTACTCTTTGCTATCTAAAAGATGTTAACGAACCTGCAAGCTGTAGAGTTTGTGTGGTAGAAGTAGAAGGTGCAAGAAACTTATGCACAGCTTGTTCTACCAAAGTTAGAGATGGTATGGTTGTAAAAACCAACACCAACAAAGTTATAAGAGCCCGCAAAAATGCTCTTGAGTTGCTACTTAGCAACCACAACAAAAACTGTCTAAACTGCCCAAAATCTCTAAAGTGTGACTTTCAAAAATTGTGTGAGCAATTTCATTGTGACACTATGAAATACAACGGCGAAATGACCGCCAACGTTATCGACGATAGCAACCATTCAATTGTTAGAGATATGAGCAAATGTATCCTTTGTGGCAAATGTATTGCAGTCTGTGCAAAACGCCAAGGTTGTAGTGCTATAGGCAAAGTTAACCGTGGTTTTGAAACAAAAATCGGTACATCATTTGACAAGCCTTTGCAACAATCAAATTGTGTTGGTTGTGGTCAATGTGTACTAGTTTGCCCAACAGGTGCCCTTACTCAAAAGAATAACTTAACCGAAGTTATGGATATCTTAGACCAAGAAGACGTTGTAAAAATCGCCCAAGTAGCCCCAGCAGTTAGAGTGTCTATCGGTGAAGAATTCGGCAACGAAATCGGCACCTTTGCAGAAGGCAAAATGGTCAGCGCTCTAAGAGAAGTTGGTTTTGATTATGTCTTTGACGTAAACAACGGTGCAGACTTTACAGTTATTGAAGAAGCCAACGAACTTATCCAAAAACTTAACGAAGGCAAAAACTTGCCACTATTTACAAGTTGCTGCCCAGCTTGGTTTAATTATGTAGAAAAAAATTATCCAGAGTTTTTAGATAATGTTTCTACAACAAAATCACCTAACGAAATGCTAGGTAGTTTAGTAAAATATTATTTTGAGAGCCAAGGCAAAAAAGTAAAAATCGTTTCTGTTATGCCTTGTACCGCCAAGAAGAGAGAAATCATCGCTCACGGTACTATCGACCAAAGTATCACCACACGTGAACTTGGCGAACTTATTAGACTAAAAAATATCAACTTCAACGCCCTAGAAGATGGCAAGTTTGACGACCCATTTGGTGAGTATTCTGGCGGAGCACTTATCTTTGGTGTTACTGGGGGTGTTACAGAAGCAGCCCTACGTTATGCCGTATACAAACTAACCGGCAAAAAACAAGGCATTATCGAAGATGTCCGTTATAGCGAAGGTGTAAAAGAAGTTACCGTTAATGTTGGTGATACTCAACTTAACCTTGCTATCGTACACGGTCTTGCCAACGCACCAAAAGTGCTTGACGCAATCAAAGCCGGCACAAAAACATACCATTTTGTCGAAGTTATGGCTTGTCCTGGTGGCTGTGTCAACGGTGGTGGACAATCTTTTGTAGATTATAGCAAAGTCGACGTTCAAGAAGTTATCAAAAAACGTAGCCAAGCTATCTACAAAGCAGACGGTGATTGCAAATTTACCGGTAGCCAAGAAAACGAAAGCGTTTCAAAAATCTACAAAGAGTTGTTAAAAGACGACCACGAACTAATCCACAAACTTTTACACTATGTAAAAGACGGCAAAAAGTTCTATTAATATCAAAAAAAAGATGACTGATATGTCATCTTTTTTTATTTGGTCACAATTGCAGTTTTTGTCGGGTTATTTGTGATTTTTGTGTGTTAAGATATTATTAAGTTGAAAATAAAATTTTATAATACTATAATATTATTGTAATACTTTATAAAAAAACTAAAGATACATATATTAATAAAAAAGAGAGAAAAATGGATAAACACGATTATCACAACTACGACAGCCTTAAGCTTTTTGTAAAAAAAGAAAAAGCCAAAGACATTATAGATAAGTATCAATTACTAAAGTGGCAACTTGTCACCCAAAACGAAAATGATAGATACGAAGATATTGTCGATTTGGAGTTTACTCGACCACACAAAATTGCCAACAAAGACAAACTGCAACTCTTGCAAGTATATTTGGAAGAAGAACTCAATTCTTTTGCCAAAGTAGAATCAAAAAAACACTCAAAATCTACCATAGCAGGGTTGATAGTAGGGCTTTTTGGTCTTGCACTAATGACACTAGGGGTGTTGATTAACTTTGGTTATTCGACAGTTACTTCTTTTGTGTTTAGTTTGATATTTTTTATTATAGGGTCTGCTTTTATAGGGGCAGAAATATTCTTTTTGCCAAAAATGGTAAGAACCGAAAAACTAACCTTTTTAGAAAATAAAACCAAGCACGAACAAAACTTGCAAAAAATATGTGATTGTATCACACAACAGGAGGCTCAAGATGAATAAAACATATCTAGCCCCAAAAATAAAAAGCAACGACAACTCATACGCCGTCAAGGTTCGTACCGAATCTAACGGACTTGGCGTTATTAAGACATTGATAGTTTTACTATTGATAGCTGTACAAGCAGCGGTATTAGTTCTTACCCAAATGTACCTTGTCAATTTCTTTCGTGGGTTTGCAATGTTTTCTGTAGTGATGACAATTGTTACTTGTATATATGTGTTATCTAGCGACTTTCACGGTCAAGCCAAAGCTACCTGGATATTGTTTTTGTTAGGGTGTTTTGGTTTTGGATACATATTTTATTTTATGTCAGACAAGCGCATTGTCTTTGCTAAAGAACGTAAACATTTTGCAAAGATTTTTGACCATAACAAAAATTTATTAAGCCAAAACGACTTGTCAAAACTAAAAAAATCTCAAACAAAAAGTATCTGCAATTATCTATACCAAACAGGTAACTTTAGGTCATATTTTGATAGCAAAACAACCTATTACCCAAGTGGTGCTAAGTTGTTTGACGAAATTATACATCAACTAAAACAAGCAAAAAAGTTTATCTTTATAGAGTTTTTTATTATAGCTGATGGTGTACTTTTAAATAGAATACTGGACATTTTAAAACAAAAATCACAACAAGGCGTAGATGTGCGCATTATCTATGACGATATGGGTAGCCACAAAACACTAAAACGTAAAACAAAAAAAGCTATCACCAAAGAAGGCATAAAACTACAAGCGTTCAATCGTCTTGTACCTATATTTAACATAGCTCTAAACCTTAGAGACCATCGCAAAATTGTCATAATAGATGGCAAGGTAGGGTTTACTGGTGGCACAAACTTGGCTGACGAATATATTAATGAAAAGCGTATGCACGGTTATTGGAAGGATAGTGGGGTTAAGATTGTTGGACCTGCAGTTGACAATTTGACAGTTAGTTATCTTGCTCAATGGGAGTTTTTGACTAACAAACCAACAGAATATACATCATATCTTAATTTAGCTACCAAGCAACAATCTACAGGGGTAGTAGTACCATTTGTTAGTGGACCAAACTACGAATATTCTATTGCGCAAAATATGTACGCCAATATGATAGGTGCCGCTCAAGAAAAACTATATATTATGACGCCATATTTTATACCAGACGAGACCCTTACTAACTTAATCGCCAACAAAGCCCGTTCTGGCGTAGATGTACGCATCGTCATACCAGAAATTGCCGACAAAAAGTTTGTCTATGTTGTATCTAGAAACAATTTAGAAAAGATGCTTTCTAGTGGTGTCAAGGTATACGCTATGAAGAGTAGTTTTGTACATAGCAAGATAGTCTTAACAGAAAATTCTTGTATAATAGGTTCTATCAATGTAGACTTGCGTAGTTTTAATCAACAGTTTGAAAGTGCCGTCTTTACTGACGAACCACAAACACTTGTACAGGTAGAGCAAGACTTTGTAGATACTATTGATTATTCTATATCAATCAACGACACCAACAAAAAGCGTAACAGTCTAAAATTTAGAATGTATGCAGGGTTGTTTAATATTATTTCACCATTTATGTAAAAAAAAGATAGCAAAAACTTGCTATCTTTTTTATTGTCTTATTGTTATTTACTTTGTTATCTTGTTACGTCATAAACTTCTGGCATAGCTTTTAGTTTGTTGATAAACTCGTTTAGTTCGTGTTTGCTAGATATGTCTAGACCTATATTAAATACCGCATCGTTATTTTTGTTTGTGTCGCTATAGATATATTTGATGTTGATTTTGTTTTCGGCTATTTTGTTTGATACTGCACTAAGTGTACCAGGACTATTTTTGCCGACAACTTTTATCACGGCGATATACTTTTCGCCTTGGGCTTGTTTGCCCCAATCTATTTGCATAATACGGTCTTCTTCAAGGGCTTTTACTATATGACAATCTGCTCTATGTATTGTTACGCCACGACCCCTTGAGATATAACCAACTATCTCGTCACCAGGGACTGGGCTACAGCATCTGCCCAAGTTTGTCATAATACCTTCTAGTCCAGATATTTCGGTTGTTTTTAGACGAGTATCTCCAACAAAAGTTTTGCTGTATTTTATGTCGTCAGTCTTGTGATATTGTTTGTATAGAGATACTAGTTTGTTAATAACTTTTAAACTAGCCAAACTGCCGTGACCCATAGAAGCATAAACTTCTTGCATATCTTTTAGAGCAAACTTTTCGCATAGTTGTGGCAAGTATTCGTCATTTAGAAGGTCAGATAGGGCAATGCCAGTTGCTTTGGCTGCTTGTTCTAGTATCAGTTTACCTTTTTTGATGTTTTCTTCTCTCATTTCTTTTCTAAAGAAAGCATTTATCTTGTCTTTAGTAGAACTCATTGCAACAATTTTTAACCAGTCTTTTGATGGACCTTTTGAGTTTGGAGAAGTCAATATTTCTACAATGTCGCCTGTTTTTAGTTTATAATCTAGCGGCACAATTTTGCCGTTTACTTTAGCGCCGGTACATTTGTTGCCAAGGCTAGAGTGTATGTGATAAGCAACGTCAATTGTGTTAGAACCTTCTAACAGTTCTATAACGTTTAACTTTGGAGTAAATACAAATATCTTGTTAGCATAAAAGCCCGTTTTGATAATCTCCATAAATTCTTCTGCGTTGTCATCTTTTGGTTGAATAGGTGCTGCCGCAGAAACTTTTTTCATAGCTAGCATCTTAGAGTTGCCGTCTTGTTTGGTTGGTTTGCTGCCGCCCTTTTCTTTGTATATCCAGTGAGCCGCCACACCATATTCGCAGAAGTTATGCATTTCTTCTGTACGTATTTGTATCTCAAAAGGTATCGCACCTTCGTCGGTAGGGTATAGTACAGTAGTATGTAGAGACATATATAGATTTTTCTTAGGGGTAGCTATGTAGTCTTTTATACGACCGTCAAGTGGCTTCCATTGATGGTGCACAGCGCCTAGCATTGTGTAACAGTCTTTTATCTCTTGTACAATTATTCTATGAGCTACGATATCATATACTTTGTCTTTGCCTTTTTGTTGTTGTTTCAAAAACACACTAAAGTTACTCTTGATACGACTTTGTACTCGTACTTGAGATATGTCGTGTTCTCCTGCAAGACGTTTTATTGTGTCAGTTATATCAACGATTATCTTTTCACGCTTTTTGTATGTCTCCTCCATATATTGTTGAGTTTGTACATATTCTATAGGGAAGATATACATAAAGCACAAGTTTTCTAACTCACGCTTAAACTTGCTCATACCAAGACGCTCTGCAAGTGGTACATATATATCTAGCGTCTCTTTAGCAATTTTTAGTTGTTTTACACGTGTTTTTACGTGTAGCGTTTTCATATTATGCAATCTATCTGCGAGCTTAACAAAAGCAACCCTTGCGTCTTTTTGCATTGTCAAAAACATCTTACGCAAGTTTTCGTTTTCGTCAGGGTTTTGCATACGAGAGTGTTTGATAGGTTCTATCTTAGATGCACCTACAACAATGTTGCCGATTTCTTCGCCAAAGTTGTCATAGATTTCTTTTTCGGTACAGTTAGTGTCTTCGATACAGTCGTGCAACAATCCGCTGACAACCGTTGGTATATCTGCGTGCATTTCGGCTAATATCTTGGCTGTTTCGTATGGGTGAGTGATATATTCGTCACCGGTTTCTCTCATCATACCTTTGTGTTTTTCGTTGGCAAAGTTAAAAGCCTTAATGATGTATTTTGAATCATCACCATATATAGATTTTATGTTATCTAAGAATAATTTGTCTAACTCCATTAAACACACCTCTCCTTATATTTATATATTAACATAAAA
>JAZUPV010000020.1:0-11927 GCA_045605365.1 Clostridia bacterium | reverse complement strand
GGTTGTAGAGTTTGCATAGTACTTGTATAATTTTGCATAGTACTGGCATAAAAAATAATAAAAACTAGGCAAAAAACCTAGTTTAATGATAATAATAGATTATTTGTAGAAGAATAACGTTCTTTGTAATAACGTTGTTTTAGCTGTTTGTATTTTTCAATCAAAGTATTGATGTAGTGCTGTTTTGAACCAAAATCTAGAGTATTAAAAAACTTGCGGTCGATAAGCTCGCTTACTGGGTTTAAGACTTCTTCTCCACTATCTAGCATATCGCAGACTTTTTTGTACAAGGCATCGTCTAGGTTGTTGGTGATAGGCTTGAAAACTTGTACTGTATGAGCCTTAGAAGACTGCATATAAGTCTGAACTGATGTAGCTGTACTAATTGTAGAAACTGCTTGTGATGTTTTTAGATAATTGTTGTTTTTTAATCTTTCTTTTGCACTACGGGCTAGTTCATAAATTACGCCCTTATTACTCTCTTTAATCATAATGTATTTCCCCCAAAGTTTTTATTATTTCTACGCTTTAACCTTATAAATAAAACGCCTTTACATTATAGGTTTTAAGCAAGTTTTTATCAATAAAATAAGGGGCAAAATTGATGCGAAGTTTGTTGATAAAAAGCTAATTTTGTCACAAAATCAAATAAAAAGTTTTATGTCAAAAATAGCAATTTTTGTACATTACAAAAAAGTAAACAATATACTATTTTTAGTGGTTTTTGACCAGATTTTTTGGTAATGAACATAAAAATGCAATAAAAAAAGACCTATAAAAATAGGTCTTTTTGTTTAGATTACTTATTACGACGTTTACGTGCAGCTTCTGCTTTCTTTTTACGTTTAACGCTTGGTTTTTCGTAAGCTTCTTTTTTACGAAGGTCACCGATGATACCGTCTTTTTGGCATTTACGTTTAAAACGACGTAGGGCGCTCTCTAAACTTTCGTTTTCGTTAACTCTAACTGTTGACATATTGTAATTCACCCCCTTGTTTTAAACAAAATTAACGTAGTTAATTATAATGATTGTAGACGTTTTGTCAACTACTTTTTTACAAATATTTACAAAAATTATTGTAAAGTTGCTTTTGCACCGTCTTGGTATTTATCACAGATTGTGACGTTAACTATTTGGTTAGTAATATCTATATCACTATCTACATATACCCTAATATATTCTGGCGTAAAGCCTGTATAACCAAAATCTGTTTTTTCTTCTATCAAAACTTGGGTCGATTTGTTTTTGTAACTATCAATAAAACTATCTTTTAAAGCCATAACAAGCGTTTTTAGGGCTGATTCTCTATTTTTGATAATTTGTCCGTTAAGTGGTTTAAAACGGGCGGCAACTGTGCCTGGACGCCTAGAATAAGCAAAATAATGAACATCTGCAAAGTTAACTTGTTTAACAAAGTCAAGTTGAGACTCAAAGTCTTGATCTGTCTCTGTCGGGAAGCCGACTATAATATCTGTGGTTATGGCTGGGTTTGAAAAATATTGCCTAATTAGTGAAACTTTTTCTAGATACATACTTGTTGTATAGTGCCTATTCATAGTTTTTAAAACGGCGTCGCTGCCACTTTGTAAAGACAAATGAAAGTGTGGACAGAAGTTTTTTAACTGCTTTAGTGCTGATAGTAGTTCTGGGGTCACTACATTGACTTCTAACGACCCAATACGGATACGACAGTCAATGTCTTTAAGAGCTAAAAACAAGTCAGCAAGGGCTTTTTTGCCGTCGATACGATAGTCTGACATATCAATACCAGTTATAACAATTTCTTTGCAGGTTGATGATAGAGATTTAGCTTCTTTTACGATACTATCTAGTGCTCTTGATCTACTTCTACCCCTTAGGTAAGGTATAATACAATAGGTACAAAAATTATTGCAACCATCTTGTATCTTAATATAGGCACGGGTACGGACATTGCTTGTAAAAAAGTCATCTTCGTACTCGGTGGTTAGGGGTTGTTTATGATTGCCACATTTGTCTAGGTTATGTGGCACTTGACCTTTGCCCACTGTACCTACGACTAGTTGCACATTATCAAGTTTTAAAAACTGTTCTGGGTCGTGCTCTGCGGCACAGCCTAAAACATAGATTTTTGCTTGTGGATTAAGTTTTCTTATACGAGCTATCATTTGACGGCTCTTTTTTTCGGCTTCGGTTGTTACGGCACAGGTGTTGACTACATAACAATCGGCTGGTTCGAGTTTGTTAGTAACGGTATGATTGTTTTGTTGTAAAGTATTGATTATAGAATCAATTTCGTACTGATTAACCTTACAACCAAGATTGAGACAACTGATTTTCATTAGTTAAGCTCCCCCAAATTGTACATAACAAGGCTAGAAACTACTATACTAGCGGTCTCTGTACGCAAGATGCGTTTGCCTAGAGTTATAGATTTTGCTCCGCCGTCTATAAGTTGGTCAATTTCTTGACTACTAAAGCCACCTTCACTGCCTACGACTATTGCTATATTATTTTTGTTTTGTAAGATGTTTGATAATGGCGTTTTGGTTTCTTTTTCGTTAGCAAAGACAACTACGTCATAATCTTTTAGTCTATCTAACAACATCTTAAAAGTAATAGTATTAGACACGTTTAGTATTTGAGTAGTACCACATTGTTTGCTGGCAGATAGGCTTATTTTGTTAAAGCGGTCTGTTTTGTTGTCGTTAGGCTTGGCGATAGTGTGTTGAGATGTAAAAGGTATAATCTCACTGATACCAAGTTCGGCACATTTTTGAACGACAAGTTCTAGTTTGTCTAGTTTTGGCAAACCTTGAAATAATGTCACCTTGTGTGTTGGGTTGGCTGGATTAGGTTTTGTAGACAATATAGTAGCGATGGTAGATTGTTTAGTAATACTGTCTATTTGACACTCGTAGATGTCGCTACCGTTATAAAAGCACTCGATAGTTTGACCTACTCTTAGACGCAACACATTGGCAAGATGGTTATGTTCTTCGCCTTGTAGAGTGATTGTATTTTTGTATATATCTTGTTCGTTAATTAAAAATCTCTTTTCCATACAAGCATTGTAACAAAAAGCGAGTATTTTTGCAATAATTAGACAACAAAAAAAGACGGCATATTATAATGTCATCTTTTTTTTAACAAAAATATGATTTATTGATTTTAGTCATTTGAAGCAACTTTTTTAAGTTTGTCTTGATATGACTTTGTTTTTTGGTAATTTTGAACAGAGATTGTATCTTGCAACTTTTCGATAATTTCTTTATCTTGTTTTGATGCAGATTTTGGCATCTCTACTCTTACTGTAACAATAAGGTCACCCATACCATCACGATTAAGCATTTTTATACCGCGATTTTTTAGTTTGAACACGGTATTAGGTTGAGTCAAAGGCGGTATGGTTAGTTCGTACAGACCTTCTGTTGTAGGGACATTAACCTTGCCACCAAGATATGCTAGAGTAAATGGTATTGGCAAATCTATATACAAGTTAAAACCGTCACGGTTAAGCATCTCGTGTTGTGCTACGCTAACTTCGATTTGAAGATCGCCGTTAGGTCCGCCATTGGTAGATGCGTGGCCATTGTTACGCATAGTTATAACTTGACCGTTATCTATACCTGCAGGTATTTTTATTTTGATTTCTTTAGATGCTTTTGTTACACCTTTGCCGTTACATTCGTCACATTTTTCTTTAATCTTTTTGCCAGAACCGTTACAAGTTTTACAAACACCTTCGTTAACGACACGACCAAAGATAGTGTCTTGGGTGTATCTAACTCTACCTGTACCTTTACATTCAGCACAAGTTTCGTATGCGGTACCGTGTTTTGCACCTGTACCAGAACAATGTTCACATTTTTCTGTACGGTTGACTTTGATAGTTTTTTCACAGCCAAAGACTGCTTCTTTAAAAGATAGATTGATGCTAGTAACTATATCATCACCAGGAGTGTTGCGAGCGGCTGCTCTACCACCACGACCAAATGATGAAAAGATGTCAAATACATCTTCAAAACCACTAAAACCACCATTGCCAAAGTTGCCCCCGCCAAAACCACCAGCGCCACCACCAAAGAAATCGTTAGGGTTGCCAGAAGCACTACCAAATTGGTCATAATTGCTACGTTTTGTAGCGTCAGATAGTACTTCGTATGCTTCGCCTACTTCTTTAAACTTTGCGGCAGCTTCTGGGTTGTTTGGGTTAAGGTCTGGATGGTATTGTTTTGCAAGTTTGCGATATGCCGATTTTATTTCGTCAGAGGTTGCGGATTTTTCAACGCCAAGAATTTTGTAATAATCTTTATTAGGCATTATCCTTTTACCATCCTATATTATTTTTTGTCGTCTATGATAACTTCGTCGTCGCTACCGCTGTCTTTGTTGTCGCCGTTGTTGTTAGCGTTTGCGGTTGCTTGTTGATATAGTTTGGTAATTACTTCGCTAGTAGATTGAGAAAACTCTTCAAGAGATTTTCTTATAGCGTCTACGTCGTCTACTTCGATATCTTTTTTTAATTTTTCGATAGCTTCTTGAAGTTTTGTTTTGTCGTCTTCGCTGATTTTGTCGCCGTTTTCTTTAAGCATTTTTTCGATTGAGTTAATCATATTTTCTGCTTCGTTTTTAACTTCAAAAAGTTCTTTTTTCTTTTTGTCTTCTTCTGCAAATTTTTCTGCTTCTTTGATAGCTGCATCAATATCTTTTTCGCTTAAGTTAGAAGAAGCACTGATTGTGATGCTTTGTTCTTTGTTGGTACCAAGGTCTTTTGCAGATACGTGAACGATACCGTTAGCGTCAATATCAAATGTTACTTCGATTTGTGGGATACCACGTGGTGCTGGTGGGATATCAACTAGGCTAAATCTACCAAGAGTTTTGTTGTCTTTGGCAAATTCTCTTTCGCCTTGTAATACGTGAATATCTACACCAGGTTGGTTATCAACAGCTGTTGAGAACACTTGAGATTTTTTAGTAGGGATAGTAGTGTTACGTTCGATAAGTTTGGTAAATATACCACCAAGAGTTTCGATACCTAATGACAATGGAGTTACGTCAAGAAGTAGAACGTCTTTTACGTCACCAGCAAGTACGCCACCTTGAATAGCTGCGCCAAGAGCAACACATTCGTCTGGGTTGATACCTTTGAAAGGTTCTTTGCCAGTTACTTTTTTAACTTCTGCAACAACTGCAGGGATACGTGTAGAACCACCTACTAAAACTACTTTTTCGATGTCGCTAAGTGCTAGTTTGCTATCTTTAAGAGCTTTGTTTAGAGCAACGATTGTTCTCTCTACAAGGTCTTGAGTGATACTGTCAAATTTTGCACGAGTTAGAGAATATTCAAAGTGTTTTGGACCATTAGCGTCTGCTGTGATAAATGGTAGGTTGATAGTTGTTTTTGTAACTGCTGAAAGGTCGATTTTTGCTTTTTCTGCAGCTTCTTTTAGTCTTTGCATTGCAAGTTTGTCACCAGACAAATCGATGCCTTCTTTAGCTTTGAACTCGTCAACTAACAAGTCCATAATTCTCTTGTCAAAGTCGTCACCACCAAGTTTGTTGTCACCTGCTGTAGCGATAACTTCAAATACGCCATCACCAATCTCTAAGATTGATACGTCAAATGTACCACCACCTAGGTCATATACTAAGATTTTGTGGTTTTTGTTGTCACCTTTGTCAAGACCATAAGCAAGAGATGCTGCTGTTGGTTCGTTGATAATTCTTAATACTTCAAGACCGGCGATTTTACCAGCGTCTTTTGTTGCTTGTCTTTGGCTATCTGTAAAGTAAGCAGGTACTGTGATAACTGCTTGAGTTACTTTTTGACCAAGATATGCTTCTGCGTCTTGTTTTAGTTTTGACAAAATCATAGCAGAAATCTCTTGTGGAGAGTAAGATTTGTCATCAACTTTTACTTTGTAGTTAGAACCCATTTCTCTCTTTATTGAGATAACTGTACGTTCTGGATTAACTACCGCTTGTCTTTTTGCTACTTGACCTACTAGTCTTTCGCCTTCTTTGCTAAATGCTACTACAGAAGGAGTTGTTCTCTCGCCTTCTGCGTTTGGTATTACAACAGCTTCTTTGCCTTCCATAACGGCTACGCAAGAGTTTGTTGTTCCCAAGTCTATACCAATAACTTTTCCCATAATATATTTTCTCCTTTTTTTTATGGCTAATAACTTTATTTTGCTACTACTACTTGGCTATATCTTATGACTTTGCCTTCTAAGGTATAACCTGCTTGTAGTTCTTCTATAATTGTTCCACTTTTTGCCTTTTCGTCTTCAATCAAAGCCACAGCACAGTGACAACTAGCATCAAACTCGTGCCCTACTGAAGGAATACGTTTGATTTTTAGTTTTGATAGTTCGTCTAAAAGAGCCTTTTCGATCATTTTCATACCTTCGATGCTCTTTTTGTCTTCGACAACTTTGTATGCCTTTTTGAAAGTATCTATAGCAGGCAAGATTGTCTCACAGGCTTTTTTGATGCCTTCTGCGATACCTTCTTGCTTGGTGTCTTTTGTTAGACGTCTATAGTTATCAAAGTCAGCTTGAAGTTGTCTAGCTGTGTTAAGATATACGTTAGATTGTTTTTTTAGTTCTTCATACTTTGTTAAAGAAACTGTTTTTTCTTGTTCTACCTTAACTTCTTCTTGTTGTGGTTTTTGTTGTTGAGTGTGAGGTTTTGTGTCGTGTTGTTTTTGTTGTTCAGTTTTTACGTCTTCTGACATATTAATCCTCCTCAGAATCTTTGTTGCCAAACCCACGCTTAGAGTTGATTTGGTCTGAGATATATTTTAAGGTGCTAGCTATGTTAGCATAATCTATACGCTCTGGCCCTATGATACCAACTGAAGCAATCTTGTTGCCGTCAATAACAATAGGTGTTGTGATAACTGCACAATTTTGTAAAGCCGGAGCTTGTATCTCGTCACCGATCTTTACTATAACACCATCTTCGTCGGTTGTGTCAAAGATGTCTTTTAGCTGAGTTTTGTCATCTAAAATGTTAAGTATGTCTTTGGCTTTTTCTACATTGCTGTATTCTGGACTGTTAAGCAACTTAACTATACCCTTGCTAGTAACATCACTACCGCTTGAACGGGTGTAATTTTCTAGCACGTATACGACAAGATCAAAAATCTCTTCGTATCCTCGCATTACTTCTTGTATTCTGTCACTAAAACTACCTACATTGTGCATCAAAAACTGTATGTTTTTGCCAGCAAATATATCGCTAAATATCTTTGAGGCGTTTTCACAATCTTGTTTAGTGATATTGGTACTTGCAGATATTGTGTTGGTTATGACACCGGCATTTGTTTCTATCAAGATAAGTAACTGTCCACTGATTAAGTGAAAGACTTTGATAGAGTTAACTGACAACTGATCAAAACCATTAAAGACTACAACTGCAGGATAGTTGGTTGTTTTTGAAACTGTATCTGCAATAGTCTTGACAATTTCGCTCAAGTTGTTGGTGCGCATAAACATATCTTCTTTTACATCGGCAATCTCGTTAGGTGTATAATGAGCATTGTTAAGAATCTCATTTACAAAAAACCTATAACCCATAGTAGTTGGCACTCTACCGCTAGAAGTATGAAGTTGTTTTAAATACCCCATCTGTTCTAGAGTGTTAAGCTCATTGCGTATGGTTGCAGTGCTAAGGTCGTGCATCTTGGTCTGTTGAACCAACAAACTTGTGATAGGACTAGCCTGCTTGATATAATTGTCGATAGCAGAAAATAGTATCTGCTTTTTGCGAGGGCTAAGTTGTGGCATTTGATTATCTCTCATAACTACCCCTTAAATTTAGCACTCTAAATTTTATATTGTTAGCACTCTCGACTTTCAAGTGCTAATTATATTATATGCATAAAAAATAACAAGTCAACAAATTTGTGACATAATTTAAAAAAATTTTTTGTTGAATTTTGTTATATATTAAATAAGTATATATAAAAAGAAAATATCATATAAATAGCGGCTTAAAAAAATCATTAACTATCAAAAAATAATATTGACTTAGTTTGTATTAATGACCAGCAAAAATTTTATCAATAACATAAAAACAAATAAAAAAAGACTACCTATAACAAGTAGTCTTTAGTGATATTAAGGCTTGTTTTACCCTATTAATCTATCAATTTTTGAACCACACTGTTTAAAACGTAGAAGGCATTTTCTGAAAGTCTCAAAAAGCCACGTTCGATAACAATAAAGTGGTTGGATACTAAAAATTGAACTTCTTTTTGTTTGTCTATAAGAAGATTGCAGCTAAATAGACGGTTGAAAGTGTCAATGTTAAGACCTTTAGAAGTACGCAAAGACAACATAATATATTCGTCTTTTTTCTCAGCTATGGTTAATTTTTCTTTTTCTGTAACGACACCTTTGTTTAGTTCTAAGTTGCTAACATACTCGTCAATGTTGCTAGTGTTGGCAAATCTAGTACCATCAATATAAGAGTGCGCAGCAAGACCAACACCTAGGTACTCGCCCATTGTCCAGTAAGTTGTGTTATGTTGACACTCGTAATCTGGCAATGCAAAGTTGGATACTTCGTAACGGTTAAAGCCCTTTTTGTAAAGGTATTTTTTCAAAGAGTTGTACATTTCGACAGTTTTGTCTTCGGTAGGCAAGGTTGCTTTGCCTTCGCTGACCTTGTTGAATAATTTTGTACCACGCTCTAAGATTAGGCTATATGCTGAGATATGTTTAACGTCGTTTTTAACCAAAAATTTTGCCATTTTTAAAACGTCGTGAATTGTTTGTTTTGGTAGACCAATAAGCATATCTACACTTATATTGTCAAAACCTTTGTTGTGACACATCTCAAGAGCAAACTTGAATGTAGAAAAATCGTGCAATCTGTCGATACTTTTTAGAAGTCTATTGTTGCAAGTTTGAGCGCCGATACTGATACGGTTGATACCTGCAGCTTTGTATTCTTCTAACTTTTCTAGAGATAGAGAATTTGGGTTGGCTTCGATAGAGATTTCTGCGTTGTTTAAAACTTTAAACTTGTCTCTAACGTGATTCATTATTTTCAAAATCAAACCACTATTTAGATAAGATGGTGTACCACCACCGATATAGATAGAGCTGATAACGTGGGTTTTTGAAAGTTTTTTTGCATATTTTGATATCTCTGTAGTAAGAGCAGTTGTATAGTCATACATATAATAATCTTTGCCTACGTATGAGACAAAATTGCAATAACTACACTTACCCGCACAAAATGGTATATGGATATACAATGATAATTTTTTCATATTAATCAAGTTTAAGAATGCTCATAAAAGCTTCGCTTGGTAGTTCTACAGAGCCTACCTGACGCATTCTCTTTTTACCCTCCTTTTGTTTTTCTAAAAGCTTTCTCTTACGTGAGATGTCGCCACCATAACACTTAGCAAGGACGTCTTTGCGCATTGCTTTGACTGTTTCTCTAGCGATAACTTTGTTGCCGATACAGGCTTGAATAGGCACTTCAAACATTTGTCTTGGGATAATATCCTTTAACTTTTCTGCGATACCCTTACCCCTTGCGTATGCCTTTTCTCTATGAACTATGATGCTTAGTGCGTCGCATTTTTCGTTGTTTAATAATAGGTCAAGTTTGACAAGGTCGCTTGTTTCGTATTTTTTTACTTCGTAATCTAGACTAGCATAGCCACGTGTACGTGATTTTAGCCCGTCAAAAAAGTCATAGATAATTTCGTTAAGTGGCATATCATATTTCATAACTACCCTGTTTTTGTCAAGGTACTGCATATCTAGATATACGCCACGTTTGTTTTGACATAGGTCCATAATAGCCCCGACATATTCTGGCGGAGTATAAATATTAACCGCCGCCACAGGTTCTTTGATTTCTGCTATTTCTGTAGGTGGTGGCAAGTTGGCTGGGTTGGATACTTCTATCATACTATCATCGGTACGATATACTTGATAACTAACACCCGGTGCTGTTGTGATAATGTCTAGGTTAAATTCTCTTTCTAGTCTCTCGGTAATAATCTCCATATGAAGAAGCCCCAAGAAACCACATCTAAAACCAAAACCTAACGCTTGAGAAACTTCTGGAGCGTACTCGATAGAGTCGTCGTTTAGTTTCAACTTTTCTAGGGCGTCTTTTAGGTCGTTATATTTTGACCCATCTACCAAGAATACACCGCAGTAAACCATAGGTTTTACTTCTTTATATCCTGGCAAAGGTTCTTTGGTTGGATTGTCAAGCAAGGTTATAGTATCGCCTACTTTGGTATCAGATACTGTCTTGATACTTGCTGCGATATAACCTACGTCACCAGCTTTTAGCTCTGTAACTGGGCGTGGAGATGGTGAGAAGATGCCTACTTCGGTTACTTCAAAAGACTTGTCAGTCTTCATCATTTTTATTTTGCTACCGGCTTTTACGCTACCATCTACGACACGAACCATACTGATAGCACCTTTGAAGTTGTCATAATAACTATCAAATATAAGCGCTTTTAGTGGCTCATTTTGTTTACCTTTTGGGCTAGGTATTTTTTTGACAATAGCTTGCAAAACTTTGTCTATATTGATACCTTCTTTAGCAGAAATAAGCGGAGCGTCGCTAGCATCAATACCTATGACGTCTTCGATTTGCTTCTTAACACCTTCTGTATCGGCACTAGGTAGGTCAACCTTGTTGATAACAGGTATAATCTCTAGGTCATTTTCTATAGCTAGGTAAACATTGGCAACGGTTTGTGCTTCTACCCCTTGGGTAGCGTCTACTACTAATATTGCCCCTTCGCACGCAGCAAGAGAACGTGACACTTCATAAGTAAAGTCTACGTGCCCTGGTGTGTCTATAAGGTTAAGAATATATTCTTGTTCGCCCTGGCTATAAAACATGCGTGTAGGGGTAAGTTTGATTGTTATGCCCCTTTCTTTCTCTATATCCATACTATCAAGCACTTGCTCGGTAAGGTCTCTTTTTGACAAAGTACCTGTGTGCTCTATTAGTCTATCTGCAAGAGTGCTTTTGCCATGGTCGATATGCGCTATAATACAAAAGTTGCGAATGTTGTCTTGCCTATCTGCCATTTTAGTCTCCAAATGTTTATTAAATAATTACTATATAATTATAATAAAATAAATACCCTTTGGCAACAAAAAGACAAAAATGTTTTTTGCTAATAGCAACAATTTGGTAGATATTTGGTATTTTTTGTGACAAATTTGAATTAAATATAAAAAAACAGGTGTATTTTAGTAGATTAAAAGCAAAAAAGTATGCTATTATACTATATACAGATTGACTAAGTGGTCGATTTGTTTTTATTAATTAGAATTGATAGTTTGCTTGTGGCAAACTTGTATATATGGAGTTTTTTATATGAACGATATTTTTAATAGTTGGCTAGTACAAAGATACATTGCCCACCGTGGTTTACACGACGAAAAGTTACCAGAGAATAGCCTTGCGGCTTTTAAAAATGCAGTAGAAAAAGATTATGCTATTGAGCTAGATGTTAGACAAATAGCAGACGGCACAGTTATTGTTTTTCACGATGACTTGTTAAAAAGAATGACAGACAAAAGTGGTTATGCAAAAAATATCAGTTGCAAACACTGTCTTAAAGAATACAAACTAAACGGCACAAAACAAGTTATACCAACTCTTAAAGAAGTGTTGGACCTTGTTGATGGTAAGGTGCCACTACTTATCGAGGTAAAAAACACTGGCAAAGTTGGTTCTTTAGAAGAAGCATTGTGGGATTTGTTAAAAGACTATAAAGGCGAATATGCTGTAGAATCTTTTAACCCATACGTGTTAGAGTGGTTTAAAAAGAATGCCCCACAAGTAATACGTGGACAGTTGTCTGGTAGTTTTATTGGAGAAAACTTGTCTTTTATCAAGAAATTTGCCTTAAAACGCATGATGCTAAACAAATGTG
>JAZUPV010000019.1:0-3659 GCA_045605365.1 Clostridia bacterium | reverse complement strand
TACATATGCACCAAAGCATAGTAGACTTATAATTAAAATAGGTAATGAACTAGAAATGTGTAATCCTATAGAGAAAAAACAAATTGATAGTAATAACAAAGGTATAGCAATAATTAATAAGAAAGTATAATTTTTTAGTTTTTTTGGTTTTTGTCCTATATAAGAATTTACAGCTTTTATATCTTCAATTTTATGTGAAAATTTTCTATATGATTGGTTCTTGTCATTTTCAGATACAATTAGTCTTTTGTCTGTAAGTATAATTTTGCTAGTTTTAAGATTGTTGGGGGTTAGGTCAGTCCCTTCTTGAATTTGCCAACTTTTTACAATATTTTCACTAGTTGCGGTGTCAGTGATTTTATTTAAGTTTAAGTTATTCATATCCATAATAATTCTCCTATTTACTAAAACATTCTTTAATAAAGTCTATTTGACCTTGAAACTCAGCGCCTTCATAATCATTGCGTTCTTTTGGTGTCATTTCGCTCATATACTTTTTAGATATTTCGTCATAACACAAAGAAGACAACGGTATGCCTTTTATAAGGGTAGTGCTAGGCTTGTTGATAAAATATCTCTTAGGGTGAAACTCTCTTGTGTGTAATACTCCATTGTTGTCTACTATAGCAAGCCCCACGTTATAATGCCCTGTACTTGAGCCACCTACTTCGTTTAGTTTTGATATATAAATATCTAGCATCTCACGGTCGCTTAGTTCTCTGCCGTTATAACGCCTTACAAGTAGCCCTGGCTGGTCTTCTGGGGCAAACTTATCTATAATGAGTCCGCTATCATTGGCAAGCACAGGCAAACCTGTTAGTTTGTGATAAGCTTGGGCTTTTATTACGGCGTTTTCTACAACGGTTGAACCGTTTTCTTCTACATCGACATTTATGTCTAAATCTCTTAAACAGCATACTTCAATACCAAGCTCATCAAAAGCTTGTTTGTATATTTGAACTTTGCCTAAGTTTGTGGTAGCAATCAGTACTTTCATAATTTTCTCCTATAATTATTATACATCTTGTAGGGGCTCTGTCGTCAAGCAAAAAAGTATTTTAGTATCTAAAATTTATGAGTAGACCCACTTTGGCGATATAAAAAAAGAAAGGGTAGAACCTTTCTTTAATAATTGTATATTTATTTTTTATATTTTTCTTCGGTTAGTTTTACAGTGCCGACAACGACATCACATAGCCCGCTACCTACTATTAGTTTAAACTTGATAATTTTTTCTTCGTTGCTCCATTTTACAAAGGTAATTTCTCCTACATCTATGTCGTCAGTTTCGGCAGTTGATATACTGGCTATATAACCTTTGTATTGTTCTATTTGGATTGTTTTGCCTTCTAAGTTAGTGCTTTGTACAATTATACCATTTTCATTTTCTGGGGTAGAAAGCAAAAACCCGTCAAAATAGCCTAATTCTATATTGAACAAAACACTTTCAAAATCAGCAACATCTTCATAATCCGCAGGTTTGTCTACTAGTTTTTTGCCTTGAATGTTAAAGGCTAGGTGATAACCTTGTTTGTCATTAAAATTCTTTACACAACCATATTTTGCCTTGGCAGAAAACTTTACACCTTCTTCTACAAAAGATACAAAACCAACTTCGTTGTAGTCTTCTTCTTTGATAGATTGGTATTTGTCCATTAGTCTTTTGTCGTTGGCTGCGATAGTGTATTGTAAGTTGGCATTTTTTGTAGCACGTCTGTCTTTGATAAACTGACTTACAGTACCCCAAACAAACAGCGGTATAAATAATATGCCACATATTACACCAGCTACTATCAAGTCATCATCTTTTAACTTTACTCCGCCGACAATGACTAATATGTCAATTATAGCGATAATCACTGTAGCCACAGTCCAACATATTTGTTTTATTTTGTTATTCATAATAATCTCCTATTTTTATTATACACCTTATGTAGGTAGTAGGTCAACCAAACAAAAAAACAACCTAAAATTAAGGTTGTTATATTTTTTTAAACATAGTAATCATTCTGTTTTCGTAGTTATGTTTTTTATAAAATTGTTCGGCGCTTTGGTTATATGCAAATACATCTATTTGTATATATTGGCAACCTAGTGTCTTAAGATATCTTTCTATATGTTCTAATAACAACTTACCAAAACCCTTGCTTCTACATTTTTTGCTGATAATCAACTCGCTAACTATACCTTTTGTGGGGCAGGTATAATCTAAAATGTCTTCTTTGCTATATGGATATATATATCCAGCAACCATACCGACAATATTATTATCTTGTAAGGCAAGGTAAATTTTACCTTGATTGTCGTAGACTTCGTTTAGAGTTTTTGTATAATACTGATCTCTATAATCTTTAGTGATAGTGTTTAATCCATATTTGTCTATACTAACAATATACTCTTGTAGTTCTACTAATAGGTCTTTTACATCTTCACTATACTTTGTATCAAATTCTATTATGTCCATATCTACCTCTAAGTGTATTATATCACAAGATAATTATCTTGTATAATATATAAAATAAAAAACAAAGGGTAGTGGTCAAAATAATTTAACAAAAAAAAAGAAACCTAAAGCTAGGTTTCTCTCTGGTGCCGAAGGCCGGACTCGAACCGGCACGGAGTTGCCCCCGAGGGATTTTAAGTCCCTTGTGTCTACCATTCCACCACTTCGGCATATTTTTAAAACAAAAAATGCACCCTAGTGGTGCACCTTAATTGGTTATTGGAGGCACCACCCGGATTCGGACCGGGGGTGAAGGTGTTGCAGACCTCTGCCTTACCACTTGGCTATGGTGCCACGCTTTGCCTTCTTTTGTTCCCAGATGTCATTTTTGTTTTTATTAATGGAGCGGAAGACGAGATTCGAACTCGCGACATTTGCCTTGGCAAGGCAACGCTCTACCACTGAGCCACTCCCGCATTTTGTATGGTATGAGTAGTGTTAACCAAAAAAAGGAGGGATATGAAAGGATTTATCATATAAAAGTCAACACAACATACTATACATTAGTACATGAAAACTTTTTTGTACTATTATATGTAACTTGTCATAAAATAGTTACTGGTGGGAACAATAGGGCTCGAACCTATGACCCCCTGCTTGTAAGGCAGATGCTCTCCCAACTGAGCTATGCTCCCATGCAAGTAATCATGCTCTAACAATATACCAAAATAAAATTAATAAGTCAACACTTTTTTTATATTTTTTTAAAAATTTTTTAAAAGCATTTTTATTAACTTATTTTGCTGTTTGGTTTCGCTCTTTTTGTGAAACCTGTATCAATATAATCTATATTAAAAAAAAAGTCAAACTATTTTACAAAGTTTTTTAAAAAATATTTTACAACAATTTTTTATTATAATATAATGACACTAATAAGGTGAATATATGAAAAATTTTGATAAAGACAAATTTATAAAAAGTATCATAATGATAGTTACCATATTATTGGTGGTGGGGGTATTGGTTGTTACCACGCTTATTATGACCAATGTCCTAATATATAAGATAGGCAACTTTGTCAACCTATGTATAATAATGGTTATAAGTTGGCTTAACTTCTATGTACAACTATTGTCACACAATAAGAAGTTTAACTTCGCTGTTATATTTATGTTGGTTTTTAGCATTATCTTATCAATTATGGTTATAACCAACA
>JAZUPV010000018.1:0-8573 GCA_045605365.1 Clostridia bacterium | reverse complement strand
CAATATTGCTTATTGTATAAACAAAAAACACAACTAAAACTAATTGTGTTTTGTTTTTTATTAGCTTAAGAAATCAAAATCTGTATATACAGGCGTTTTGTTTTGTTCAAAAATAACGCCTTCGCCATCTTTTAACCCGTTTAAATCAAAGTTGTATGTTTTAGATTTTTTTGCAAATAGGTGATATTTGCCAAGTTTTTGTTCTGGCTCAACGACAAGTGTAGCAAATTTTTCTTTAGTAGACTTTCTACTAGACTCTACAAAAATCTTTGTTTCAAAGTTTTCGATTAACTTTTTGTAATTGTAAGTATATAGAGAGCTAATTTCGTCAAAGTTTTCTACAACCATACAGTATCTAATACCCATATTGCGTCCTTGGTCTACACGAAAACTTAGGTCATATAGTCTTGGCATTTTGGTTGCATTGTCTAGCATAATGTTAATTTCTCTAGATAGGTTATTGCCGTTTAGTTTGTGCATAACATATAGTTGATTAAACACATACTCCATAATAAGTGGGGTGTATATGTTTTCTTTGGTGTTGTCTGGGTCCATTTTTATTATCAAACAAGTAGGTATCTCGCATATCATATCTAACTTTAGGGTGTTTTGAGAACAAATCTTTTTGATATTTGGTGTTAGATACAACTTTAGTGTGTCACAAATTTCTGTTACAAGTTCTTTCTTTTTAGCTTCTTTACATTTCAAAAGTTGTTTTGCAAGGGTAGAAACTTCTTTTGAAGGTTCAACAAAAAGGTTTTCTAGTTTAGATATTTTAGCAAGGTAACCTTTAAGTGTTTTGTAAATATTGTCTATACTAAACTTAGAGGCTGTTGTTTTTTGTTGTTGCAACATATTGATAACAAAAGCTTTTACAAAACCATTGCGTCTTTCGTCGTCTAAAGTTTGCACGTCAAACATAACATCTATGATATTTAATATAGACTTATAATACAACTGAGCAATGATAGGTTGTTTTTTTGCATATTTTTTATAATTAGCAAACATTTCTTTAAAAACATTGATTTTTATGCTGTTAGTTGGGTCTGTCAAGTCAATATTAATCAAATCATAATTGTGATTTAGAAGACTAGTTTTTTGACTGTTTAGAATTTTGTCACCAAAAGTTGTAATAACAAAACTTGGTTTTTGTCTAGTGTTAATCAAATTATCTATATTCAGTACACAATAGTTTCTTGCTCTTAGAGAGTTGATACTATCTACAACCATAACATTGTTTTTGGTTGTTATTGTGCGTTTTCTCATAACTCTTTCGTACAGAACTATATTGCCAGTGTTGTGGCGGTCAGTTTCTGCAACTTTATACATAGGGTTGTCGTACAAAGCCTTTATAGATACAGGGCTTTTTTGTTTAATCTTTTTCATATAAAACCTCTTGTACATATTGTAAATATTTTTTAAATTTTAGTCAAACATACAAGCATAATTTATTTTATATACTATCTAAATAAAATATTTGCGATTATACAAACTGGTGTGTTATACTAAAAACGTAAGATAAAGGGGGATAAAAAATGACTGATATAGAGATTGCCAATAGTATTCAACCAAAAAAGATTGACGTGATAGCTGCTGACCTTGGTGTAAAAGCAGATGATCTGTACAGATACGGCGATTATAAAGCAAAAGTAACCACAACACCACAAACAAACCCAAACAGCAAGTTGGTGTTAGTTACTGCAATAAACCCTACAAGTGCTGGTATAGGCAAGACCACAGTATCAATAGGACTTGCAGACGCACTAAAAATATTAAACAAAAAGGTTTGCCTAGCACTAAGAGAACCTTCTCTTGGTCCAGTATTTGGTATAAAGGGTGGTGCCACAGGCGGTGGATACTCTCAAGTTATACCTATGGCAGACATCAACTTGCATTTTAACGGCGACTTTCACGCTATAACAAGCGCCAACAATTTGCTTTGTAGTTTGGTTGACAATCATATCTTTCAAGGCAACAGCCTAAATATCGACCCAAGCAAAGTGCTATTTCATAGATGCGTCGACTTAAATGATAGAGCACTTAGAGAAATAACCTGCGCCCAAGGCAACAAAAACGGTGTAGAGCGTAAAGATGGCTTTACAATAACAGCCGCTAGCGAAGTTATGGCTATACTAACTCTTGCAAAAGATTTAGAAGATTTAAAACAAAAATGTGGCAATATTACCGTAGCTCTAACTTATGACAACAAGCCAGTCTATGCTAGAGATTTACAAGCACAAGATGCTATGACAATTTTACTTAAAGAAGCAATTTACCCCAATTTAGTCCAAACTTTGAGCCACACACCAGCTTTGGTGCATTGTGGACCATTTGCAAATATTGCTCACGGTTGCAACAGTGTTATCGCTACAAAACTTAGTATGACACTAGCTGACTATACTATTACAGAAGCGGGTTTTGGTGCAGACCTTGGTGCAGAAAAGTTCTTAGATTTAAAATGTCGCCTTAACGACCTAAAGCCAAATGCAGTAGTACTAGTTGCCACAATAAAAGCCCTTAAACTACACGGTGGCGTAGACAAACTTGACCTTGATACACCTAACGTTCAAGCGGTAAAAGTAGGTATGGACAACCTTATCAAACATATCGAAACTATCCGTGATGTCTATAAGTTGCCTTTAGTTGTTACCCTTAATAGTTACACAACCGACACTCAAGAAGAAGTCTCTCTAGTAAAATCTACCGTAGAGAGTATGGGTGTGTTGTTTGCCACCAACAATGTCTGGGGCAAAGGCGGTCAAGGCGCTATTGACCTTGCAAAAATTGTACTAGACCTATGCGAACAAGATAATAGTAAGTTTAGTTTTGCCTATAACCTAAACGATAGCGTAGAACAAAAAATAACCGATATAGCAACCAAAGTATATGGTGCTGACGGTGTAGAATTTACCGAAAAAGCAAAAAATAGTATCTTAACTATCAATCAACTTAACCTAAACAATTTGCCTATAGTTATTGCAAAAACACAATATAGCCTTAGTGATGACCAAAAACTACTTGCAAGACCAAAAGGTTTTAAGATAAAAATTAGAGATATAGAGATTCGTAGCGGGGCGGGCTTCTTAGTAGCTTTGGCTGGCAATATGTTGCTTATGCCAGGTCTATCAAAAACACCTGCTGCCGTTGGTATGACCATCAACAACAAAGGCGATATACAAGGTTTGTTTTAGTATTAAAGGAGCTAAAATATGTTTAGAAAAAAGACGGGACCATATAAAAAAATAAAAGATTTGCACTTATTAGAAGAAGACCATAAAGAAAACGTTGATAGTGCGTTTAAAGTCAATCAAGAGCCCTTGGATCTTATGGATTATAATATCCAACAACATGAGCTTGAGATGAAAAGACGTAAAGCCGAAATCATAAGAAGAAAAGAATTCTATGAACACAGCAGAGTGGCAAAAGAAAAAGTCTTTCATGAGCGTCGTGAAGGCAACGACAACTACCTTGGTGGTAGTGTAGACCATAGTGATTGCGACTCTAGACAACGTACAATTATCTTTCAAAATATGCGTACAGTGCAATATCCCGCCATTATTACTTATGAATATGGCGAGTTTACAGGCTATGCATATAGATTTGAAAATTGTACCGGTAGGGGCTACACCTTAGAAGAATGTATGGCAGAAATCGCCCTTGACTTAAGGTATCCATTGCAAGATTATTTCAACGAATATGGCTGTGTGCCACAATACTCAAGAAACACTATCTTAGAGAGTGAACGAGCTTATGAAGCAGTCAAAAACGGTGCAAAAATCAAACTTGTCAATGTAGAGATAGATATTAGCAGTATGAGAAATGACTAAAATAAATAAACAAATATAATAAATTTTGTAGACAAATTTTTACACAAAAGTTAAAATATAAACAGATAAAGGAGTTTTGCTTATATGACAGTTTTAGAAAGTGTTCAAGACGCACTAAAGTTTTTAGACAAAACAAAAACACTATGGCAAGATAATAAATATTTTAAGCCATACTTTGATTATCTAAGCCTTGCTTATCTTAACAATGAAGACCAAATCACTCACCAGATGCAAACTCAAGAAGATAGTTTGGTAGGGTATACTTATGACCACGTTATCACAGACGAAACTATACCAACAGCTTTTAACTGTTCTCAATCACTAAAGGCTTTTAACGGTCGCATATTATTTGATACTTCATTTTCTGAAAGCAAAGGCACTATAGCTGACAATTTAGATGCCGAAGATGTAAAACACGCTACTATGACTATCAGCTCAACAGGTATCAAACTTAAATATTTTGATAGCCAAAACCAAACTGTTGCTAAAACTACTATTGAGCAAAACGAGCAAGGTCAGCTTGTTATGACAGTCAATAACAAACAAGTAGGTCAAGCAATCAACCAACTAGACCTAGAACCTATCGAACCACCACCTGCACAAGGTTAATAATTAACCTATTTTTTCGCACGGCACAAAAATAAACATTTTTGCCACTAAAATACCGTCTTAATAGGTTAAAACAAAAAACTAATCCTGATATAGTTATAAACTTAAAATCGGTTTAGTTTTTTTTATTTGTCAATTTTTATTATTTTTAGGAGAAAAACCAATGAGCAATCAACAATTAGTCCAAACAAAAAAGCCCAACGCTTTTAAAAGATTTCTGAATTACTTTACCACCTACGAAAAGGTCTGGTTTATATCTATCTTAGCCCTATCTATTATCTTTGCTTTTGTCTTCCCAGAAGACGACGTCAACGGTGTTAATGGCACTATCATTATGTGTCTATACCTTGTAGATATTATCACCAACATCTCTTGCGAATTACTCATCTCTAAGCAAAGTCGCTGGAACTTTATCGTATCTCTTGCTATAGAACTAACCGAAATAGCCACCTTAATCATACTTGCTTCTCGTTTTGCAACTATGGCTGTTACTATATTTTTCTGGATACCTATCGATATTATTAGTTTCTTTGTATGGTCAAAGCACAAAGACAAACAAGAACAAGAACTAACCGAAGTTAGAACCCTAAAACCTTGGCAAACAGCCCTAATCGTAGCTGCCATAGCCGTATGGACTGTAGGTATAGGTTATGTATTTGCGGCTTTTGGTCCAGAGACAGATTTTTATACAAGCGATACTATCTTAAAAGTTGTTTGTTATCTTGATGCCTGTGCAAGTGCTGTAGGTATAGCAAATGGTGTATTTATATTGCTTCGTTATCGTGAACAGTGGTGGGCTTGGTATATTTGTACTTTCTTAGAGATAGCTATCAACATTATATCTGGTCAATGGGTACTTCTTGTATTAAAAGCAGGATACTTAACCAACACAACCTATGGCTATATCAAATGGACTAAATATATCAAACAAAACAACAAACCAACACCTATCGAAAAGGTCGCTAGTCAAGAGCCTAGAGCCAATATTTAGTTATACAAACTCAAAGTTAATTAGCTTTGAGTTTTTTATTTGTTATATACATTGACACCAAAAATATATATTTTAGGGCAGTTTTGTTGGTTAAATTAGTAATAATATATATTAATATAAAATATCACTATTGACACTATACCTTACTTTTGGTATAATTTTAACAACTGATTAAGGAGATTTATTTATATGGCAAAACCAAAAAAGAATCCTTTTGCAACTTTTGATAAAGCAGTAGACGAGTCTACTTTATTAGATTTTGAAAAAGAAGCCCTAAAAAACAACTTTAGACAAATAGTAGAAGGTCTTACTTCTTCTATGGATTTTGTTTCTATGCAAAACGGTAGAAACGTATCTTTGTCTACAGACTATGCCACAGCTCAAAACAATTTTATTAGAAACTTATCAAATATAGCTATACAAAAATTCTTTGTTGAGCAAGATTACGAACCACTTGTACTTTATACAGATACAGTAGCTGGTCCTGATGGTGATTTGAGAGAAGCTCTTTTGAAAGACTGTTCAAAAATTAGAGAATTTATGGAGAAAGGCTATTATCGTCGTGACAAAGTTAGAGATACCGTTAGGGGGCTTTTGACTCGTCGTCAATTTACCGGTGAAGATTCAAAATCTTTTGCAGGTCTAAAACTACCAAGACTAGATATCACTAGTCCAAGCACTCCAGAATCTTCTAGCAAGTATAACGTAGGCACTGCAAAATACTTTATGGCATTAACTCGCCACGGCGAAATTATGACCGCCGAAGAATATAATTACCATATGGAGCAAGTCCTAGACGTTAACTACGCTAGTTATAGAAATGTTAAAGGCATAATTAGTCAATTTATGGATGCATTACAAACAAAAAGTTATCAATATAGAAATGCCGATTTCAATATCGTAACAGTAGATGCTTTTGCTAATGATATGACTCCAGAACAAATTGACAAAAAGCGTCAAGAAGTTATGACTAGACTAAACACAACATTCTATAGCGCTATGAGAGAAGGTCGCCCAATTATATTTGACATAAAATATAACAAATCTACCAAAAAATATGAAGTAGGTGGTGACTTGCAAGACATCTTAGGTTCAGCTTTCTGCAACAACTATGGCAAAGATATGGCAGAGTGGTTTGAGACTTTTGGTTATGGTACAACACGTGACCAAAATGGCAAAATTGCTTTTACCTATGCTTTTATCAAAGATAGCGCTTGTCCTTTAAATGACCTTGCTAAATATGGTGAAGCAGAGTGGGGACGTATAGCTTCTGCACAAGGTTATACTCCAAAGCAAATGGTTAACTTTACACGAGCTATCAAAGTTGCTACTGGCAAAGCAAAAAGATACAAACCTGAACTTGTACCAGCAATATTTACAGAACAAAACAATCCTTTTGGTCAACAAATTGTCCCACAAGTTAAACAAACTCCAGTAGAATTTGAATCTACTTTAGAAACTCAACCTGTTACAGTTAAAAATCCTACCCGCAAAAAACCAGCTGACCCATCTTTAATCGGTCTAAGCAAGGTAAAACTATACCCACCTTATAAA
Organism: Clostridia bacterium; assembly: GCA_045605365.1. Taxonomy (GTDB): domain Bacteria; phylum Bacillota; class Clostridia; order Christensenellales; family UBA1242; genus CAKVLS01. The sequence goes on along the minus strand of JAZUPV010000018.1, from coordinate 1,592 downwards.
GTAGAAGGCTTCAAAAAAGTCGTACCTATCTCAGGTGTTGGGGTAGAATCATTGTATTCAACTCAAGCTTACGAAACTTTCTCAAACTTCAAACGCAACAACATTATCGAAATGATGCAAGACCAAGACGAGAGAGTTACTTCTTCAAGAATCAAGAGCCTATCTATACTAGATAGCGTTGTAGATGACCTAACTATTATGTCTAGCATCTTATATTCTGCAGGTTCAAAAAACCAAATGACCCCAGAAGAAGTTGTTCGTATGCAAGCACAAGTTGACTATCAACTACACGAACTTATCTACCAAAGATTAGCTTCAGGCAAAACAGTAAGTTTTGAAGTAGTCGATGGTGTACCAAGTGAAGACTTGTTAGAAATATACAAAGGTACCCCTGCAGAAGGTGTCCTAACTCAAGCATTAGAAACAACTGGTGGCTTAGCAATACCACAAGACGACGACCAAGGTAAGTCAGCTATACCTGTAGGCAAAATTATCGTTAGTGAACAAGGTGTTGCTTTCAAAAAACCTTTAGCTCAAACAGAAGGTCCAGCAAAAGTTTCAGTACCACCTGTACAATAATGTCACAAATACCAGACTTTATGTCTGGTATTTTTTTGTTTATGTCCTAAAAAATCAACCAAATATTGACAATATACCTATAATATGCGATACTATAAATAGGAGATAGTTATGGAACAAAACATCAATTATTTTAACCCTGTTCAAGTAGACGCTTATGCCGAAGAACGTGCCAACAAAGCCTTTTTCAAACTAAAAGATTATTTAGAAGAAAAGGGTGGTGTAACATCGCCTTCTGCCGGTTATGAACTTATGGAACTTGCCTACAAAATACGAAATGTCATTATCCAAAACGACACCGTGGGCACTTTTATAGAAACTCCTGGTCTATCACAACAAAATGACATTGTAGAACTAGAAAGACAAATACTCCTACACAATATCGAGTATGGTCTATATACTACTGCGCTAAAACGTTTTGAACAAGGCTTGCCTTTGGTTCTAGAAGCATCTAGGGGTTTTGGTCCAGACAAAGATTTTGTCCAAGTTATGCAAATTGGTCTTGATAGATACCCGGGCAATACTGTGTATCCTATGGGCAAAACAAACCACTATGGTGTAGCAGACAAAGATATTAGACTTTGTGATATGTTGCTGTTTGAAGTCAACCCACGTGCAAAAGTCTACACAACACAAAAAGTTTATTATACACCACAAGCAGAACTTTTATCTGAAAAAGAATATTTTGAAAAAACTGGTGTTCATCACAGTTATTCTGGTCATATCGCTGATATGCAAGAGCAAGGCACCTTGCCTAGACAAGTAAAAGTACCATCACCAAAACAACAAGAAACATCTTATATGTTTGGTAAACAAAAACCAAAATCAGCTAAGCCAGCACCACAACAAAGTGATGGACAAGACTTATAACAATAAAATTAATCAACCACTACTATTTGGTAGTGGTTTTTATTTGGTCAAATTAAGGTAATTTTTGCTAATTTTTTTATGAGTAAATGTCTATTTGCCGCATACAATATCTTTAAGACTAAAAAAGGCTCTTTATATGTGGG
>JAZUPV010000017.1:0-6870 GCA_045605365.1 Clostridia bacterium | reverse complement strand
ATTTGTTTGTTTTGTTGAGTTGTAAAGATACTCTGGATATTTTTTAAACCAAAGATATGTTCGTATTTGTCTGTTAATATTAGGCTGGTATGTTGAGTGTTGTAATTTACAAATAAACCAAAATTGTCAAAGTGGTTTTTTAAAATATCAACAAAATCTTGTATATGTTTTACTTTAGCAGTAGCAATAAGAACGATAAGATACTTGTCGTCTAGTTTGCGTAACATTATACCTTTAAGTAGACCTTTGTTAGTTTTTTTGTCATAGCCTGTTAGGTTATGTTTGTTAATAAATTGATAAGTAGCCAAGATTAACTTTTGCGAAAAGCCATCATCTAATAGACATTGCTTTATATCAACTGTTTTGTGGCTACTCTCACAGTACATACCTACAACTGTTTTGCCTTGGATGTTTGATATATTAAAAACCGCTTTGTTGCGATAGCCATATTGTTTGTCACTAGATATAGTTGGCAAGACTTGTATATCAAGGTTGGCGTTTTTTCTTAAGAGTGATTTTACATAGTTTGTTTTGTAAGCAAGTGAACTATGATATGTGGCGTGTTGTAAGTTGCAACCACCGCACTCATAATAATAAGGACAAGGTGGTTCTACTCTATCTTTGCTTGCAGACACAATTTTATTAAGTTTTGTTTGGGCGAAGTTTTTGTTGTCTTTGGTTATTTCTACTTCGACTTGTTCGCCTGTTAGGGCAAATGGTACAAAGTAAACCTTGCCATCTTTTTTGGCAATGCCTACAGCGTCCATACCCATATCTACGATATTTAGTATCTCCAACTTGTATCCCCTAGATTAATATTTTTTTGTGTTTTTTGTTTCGAACTTAACCATACAACAGTTGCCACATTGCATCCATTTTATTTTTTTGTCTTTTGGTATACCGTTAAAGTATGCGTTAAGTGCATATAGTGTAGCACTGTGCCCTACGACAATTACGTTTTGGTTAAGTGGGTCGTGCTTTTGTTTTATTTCGTCAAAAACTTCAAAGTTGCGGTCGATATAATCTTTGCAAGTTTCAAATTTGTCGTTTTTGTAATCATAGTTTAGATAATTATCCCAAAAGTCTTTTTCGTCTTGAGAACCTTTGACATAGTCAAACTTGGTACGTTCTCTTAATTTGTCGGTAGCGATAACTGGTACTTTGTAACGTTTGGCGATGATTTCGGCTGTTTGTACTGCACGGCGATTGGTAGATGTATATACAGCAACGACCTTTTCGCTGTCATAATAATCAATAACTTGTTTTAATATTCTTTTGCCTTTAAGAGTGATAGACTGATTGCCTTTAAAATCTACGTCTTGTTTTGACTTGTCAATGGCGTGTCTTATAAAACAAATTCTCATTTGTTATTCTCCTTTGTATTTGTCTAAAAAAGTATAGTGTTTGCCATCTAGAGTATAGCCTAAGATTGTATCTAAATTGACATTGTGGATACTTCTAAAAATATTGATATCTACATTAGGACTATCTTGGGTTAAGGTGGCAATTAGTTGTTTTATTTCTTTTCGTTTTGAAACCAATTCTCCACTATCTACTTTTGCAGTTAGTTTGCAGGCACATTGCAAAAATTCTAGTTTGTAATTATCCTTCCAACTAACTATATCTTGTTCTTTGACAAGATATAGTGGACGGATTAGCTCCATACCCTTGTGGTTGGTGCTTTTTAGTTTTGGCATCATAGTTTTGTATTCTGAGCCATAAAACATACTTATAAGTATTGTTTCTATAACGTCATTAAAGTGATGACCAAGAGCAATCTTGTTGCAACCAAGGCTTTGAGCTAAGTCATATAGACAACCCCTGCGCATACGTGCACATAAATAACACGGAGAATCGTCTATATCTTGGACAATATCAAAAATATCACTATCAAATATTTTGATAGGTATATCTAGCAATTTTGCGTTATGTTTGATAAGGTCAAGATTTTGTTGGGTGTAGCCTGGGTTCATAACGATATACTCAAATTCTACATCTAATGGTGTATGTCTTTTGTACTCTTGCATACACTTAGCAAGCAAGATACTATCTTTGCCACCAGATATACAGACTGCGATTTTGTCTTTTGGTTTGATTAGGTCATAGTCTTTTATCGCACGTAAGACTTTGTGCCAGATGGTACTTTTGTAAGTTTTTACAAGGTCTTTTTGTATTTGTTCGTGTAGTTCCATTAGTTGATTAAGTCCTTTATCACTTGACCTGCTAGTATAAGCCCAGCAACTGACGGTACAAAAGAAATACTAGCCGGTATATTGGTAGAGCTGTCGCAGTTGTGTGGTTGTTCTTTTGAATAAACAACCTTGAGATGGTTGATGCCCCTTGACTTTAGTTCTTTGCGCATAACTTTTGCAAGTGGGCAATATTCTGTCTTTGAAATGTCTGCCACTTCAAAACGTGTAGGGTCAAGTTTGTTGCCGGTACCCATACAGCTAATTATCTTAATGTTATGCTCGGTAGCATACTCTACTAACAAAAGTTTGCTTGTTACACTATCGATAGCGTCTACTATATAATCATAATCTTGAAGTGTATCAAAGTCACCAAGGGTGTTTTTGTCAAAATAAGTTTGACGGGCGTCAACAACAATATTTGGGTTGATATCTTGTGCTCTACGTGTTGCTACTTCTACCTTGGGCTGACCGATAGTAGACGTAAGAGCCACTAATTGACGATTGATGTTGGTTATGTCAACTACGTCACTATCTACTAGCATAAGTTTGCCAACGCCAGCACGGGCAAGTGCTTCTATAACATAAGAGCCTACACCTCCCACGCCAAAAACGGCAACTTTAGAATTTTGCAAAAGTTGCACTTTGTCACTACCTATAAGTTTGGTTGTTCTATCAAATCTTTCCATACTAAAATAATACCAAACAACTACCAAAAAATCAACTTTTATATAACTACTTGATATGCGCTAACAAAATATAAGGTAAAAATTTTTGAACAAATTATGATAAAAAGGTTTACATCTTAACCAAACTTTGGCATAAATAATAGTAGGAGAATATTATGAGTAATTTAAAACACGCAGTTATATTATGTGGCGGATATGGTACACGCTTTTTGCCTATGACAAAAGTTTTACCAAAAGAACTATTTCCACTTGTAGACCGCCCAGCCCTAGACTATCTTATAAAAGAAGCTGTAGATAGTGGCATAACAAACATAACAATAGTTATCAACAAACGCAAGACTTTGATAAAGGATTATTTTGAACAAGACCTAGACTACGAAAACTTTGTCAAAGGCAAACCACAATTTTTAAAACTACTTGACACTAAACCTAAAGGTGTAAAAATCAACTTTGTAGAACAAGTAAATCAGTTAGGCTCTGGCGACGCAGTAAAATGTGCCAAAGAGTATGTCAAAAACAATGACTTCTGCCTAATGTATGGTGACGACCTTGTTGTAGCCGATACACCACTACTAAAACAAATGATACAAGTCTATGACAAGTATGGCAAATCTGTAAATGCGGTATTTAAATGTAGCAGAAAAGAAATAACAAAATATGGTGTCGTTGACCAAATCAAAAAAGAAGGCAGAGTTGTACACAGCACAAAAATTTGTGAAAAGCCAAAATCTGCAAAACTTGCCCCTTCTAGATATGCTAGCGTTGGTAGATATATCATAACAAAAGATGTTTGGAGAGAGTTGGACAAAATCGAACCTGCACCTAACGGTGAATATCAACTAACTGACGCTTTAAACAATCTAAATGGTTTTATGGCATATCAGTATCAAGGCAAACGTTTTGACCTAGGATACAAACCTGACCTTGTTAGAGCAAATGTATATTTGTCAAAACACAAACAATTTTAACCAACAAAAAAGACCTAATAATTTAGGTCTTTTTTATTTAGTCAAAAAACTTTAAGAAAGTTTCTGCACAGACATAATTTTGGTCTAGCATATCTTGTTTCATACGATAAAAATCATAATCGAGTTGTTTGCGTGTGATAGTGATATTGTTGTTATCGTCTACATCAACTACAACATAGTTTGCTGGATAACTCATACCTACAGACCCTACACCACAATAAACTTTGCCATCGACTTCTGCACCGACAGGTTCGTGTTTGTGCCCAAAGAATATATAATCTGCGTCAATATCTAAAAATGCTTGTTGCAAGTCATGGGCTGTTGGGTTGATTGGACAATCTTTTACGTTATGATTATCTTCCCAAGCGTAGTGTGTAAAATATAATTTTTTGTTGCCTACTTGATGCACATAATGATAAGGCAACATTTTCAAAAAGCCTATATTTAATGGCTCTAATATAGAACGGACGTATTTGATATGTTGTTGTCTATCTTTTGGCATATTGACAACTTCGTCGTGTGGCAGGCCATTGACTACATAGCTATCGTTGTTGCCAAGTAGCATAATACAGTTTTCTAGGGTTATTTTTTTTGTTGTTTCGTTAGGTCTAGGTCCCATAGCGACATAGTCACCTAGGCAAATTCTTAGGTCTGCTTCTTTATAATCTTTTGTTTTAAGCAAGTTATTTAATGCATAGATATTGCCGTGTAAATCACTAAAAACTATAATTTTCATACTTTTACCAATCTTCCTTTATATAATTGCTTGGGTGTTTGATATCGTCATAAAAATCTTTGTATTGTTGATTTTTATCTACTGTTTGCTCTTGAAGGTCTTCTTCTTCAAAACTTTCGCAGTCTTGCTCTTCTGCAAGTAGCATTAGTTGTAATTTGTCCATTATTGACACTGCTCCTTATTTAAATTTGAGACGATATGATGAGTTTGGTCAACAATATTTTGTCTAACACCACTCTCGCTAAAGTCTTGTAGCTCCGCCATAGCACGGGCGATTGTTAGAGTGGCTTGGTCTTGTTTTTCGCCATAGGCTAGTAGATAATCCATACCTTTTTGTTTTAGTTTTTCTTGCCAGTCATCAACAAAAGCAACTTGTTCTTCTAAAGATAGTTGGCTAAAATGCTGGTCGTTTTGAACAAAATCTAATACTTGAGCGGTTTTGCCATCAAATAAATAATAACCATACACAAATTGCTTTGGTACGACTATTGTGCCGTCTTTTTGCTTGGTAACAATATCTACAAGACTACGCTCTGCACCATCATCAATGGTAGGTATTTGTTCTCTAATATCTTGTGGCAAAACAGGTACTACTTTGCCATCTACAACAAAATAGTCTGGGATAGCAACCAAAACATTGCAATACACCCCTTGACCGTTAGACATATATCTATAGTCAAGGTCGTCACCTACTTGGCGCATTGTTCTAAAAGTTGTCATATACCCACAACTCAAACCCTGTGACGCAATTTGTTCGGCGATAGTTAGGTCAAAGTTACCATTTTCGTCACACATATTTTTGTCAAAGCCGTGCGCAAATTTGTGATATTTTCCGCATTTGATTGTTGACATTAGTCTTTTTCCTTTAAATCTTTGATAGTATTGACGTCATAAGTTAATACTTGGGTATTTTTGATAAAATAATTGTTGTATAGCTTGTCTTGTGGTTTGCCTTCTAAAAAAGCTCTAAAACAAGATATAACCGCATTGTGAGTGATAATCAATATATTTTTGTCTTTGCCGATAAGTTTAAGATAATTTATCTTTTCTTTCAAAAAAGACACGGCTCTACGTCTAACATCAGTTAGATTTTCGCAGTTCCAACGAGAAATATGATTGATTTTCCACAAAGGCAAGTTGTTTAGGTTTAGTATTTCTTTGCCTTCAAGTAGACCAAAACCACGCTCGGTTATTCTATCGTCGTATTTTACTTGTTGGTCAGGACAAATTATGTTTGCCATTTGATTGCATCTAACAAGTGGAGAACAATATATTACATCAAACTTAACGTCTTTTAGTTGTTTGGCAAGTTTTTTTGCTTCTAATAGACCTGTTTGGTTTAGTTCCACGTTTGTTCTACCTACTACGATATTGTCTTGCCTAGTTTGGGTCATGCAGTCTTTTACTATATATATCATTTACGTTTACCTTTTTTTAACTTTGCTCCACAATTTGAACATTTGCCAGACTGTAATTTGTTTAAACTGCCACAATATTCACATTCTACAAGTTCTGGTTCGTTATATGTAGGAGCGTTGTTTGTTAATTCTTGAAGAACATTACCAATAAACGGTGTGTCTATACTTGTAAGAGATTCTTCTTCTACATATTTTGGTTTGATGCCGATAAATATAAAGAAACAAATCAAACCTGCAACCATAAATATACCAGCTGGTATTATGTATAGTGCAAAATAATAATAAGCTTGGTTTTCGATAATTCTGTGTGGTACGCTATTAATCACTGCAGAAGCATATTCTATCTCTACATAAGCCTTGTCTTTGTCTACAGATATCGTATCAAAGATAGACTTGGTCTCTTGTGGAGACAATGCAAAACTATCCACTAAGAAAGATTGACTTCTTTCTACATTGTCACCTTCGTCGTATTTGATCCAAACATATAGCTTAACATACTTGTTTGACTCTGATACATTTCTAATAGTACCCTTAACTACAATAGACTGATGAGCAACTACACCACCTATATAAGATATGTTATTGTCAAAGATAGTTAACTCTTCGTCATAAACAATTGGATATTCTTCTGGGTTGTTTTTGTCAACATAGCCGCAGCTTGATATACCAATTACAAAAAATATCATCGAAACAGCAAATACAACTGCTGATAATAACGAAAGAAATAATTTTAAGCCCTTTTTCATACTAATCTCCTAATATATATAATAATATAATTTAGGTTAAAAATCAATCATATACAAAAGTCTTTTTTTGTTATATATACAAAACAAAAAGCATAATTTAGTTGACTACACTCAAAAGTATGAC
>JAZUPV010000016.1:0-3022 GCA_045605365.1 Clostridia bacterium | reverse complement strand
GACATTTTATAATGTAAAAAAAAGGAGAGTTAAATGGTAGAGAATTTGTTTTATACCGATGCCAAAGAGTTGGTGGTTAAATTTGTAAGCAAAGAGTTTCCAACTATGCCAGAAAAGTTTATAACCTTTCTTATGAACTTTATGTATAGATTTTGTAATTACGAAGAAGAAAGTGTAAAAATAAGACCAAGTCTATTTATAACCAACGACATTGACAAAGTTATAAAAAATGTAGATTCAGCTTTTAAACTACAATTGTTTGTAGACGACAACGAAGTTAAATTTAACTCTCGTATGAAAGCCCTTATGGGTTTTTGCAAAATTGACTGGGTAATATACATTGAGATAAAAGACGGCAAATACAACTATGGTATTTGCAAAGCCTTTAACAGTATCAAAGAAAAAGACATCAAAGACCTTGTGTACGAAGACGAAAATATCAAGGCTCTATCAGAAAAGTTCTCTTTAATTTCTCTTGATGCGGTTAGTTCGTACTCAATATATCTAAAGGGTATCCACTCTAACGAAGCTGTAGTTAACTTTGCTATAACTGACCAAAAATATGTCAACCGTGAAGGTGTAGTTAATCGTTTTGTTAATGCGAGTTTGTCAAAACTAAAAACTACCAAAAAGAAACTTAACGAAATCAAAATCTTGTATGCAAATATTTTCAAACGTGCATTTAATGATATACACGGTGCAATATGTGTTATCGTAGACAAAGATTATCAAGACAAAGGTTATTTTAGCGATGGTATCTGGTTAGAAGAACCTATCGAACTATCAAAAGTATTTTTGCAAACAAAAAGTTATAGCGAAAGCAAACTTAGCAATATTGCAGAGTTGTTTATAGCTATGCTTAACTATGATGGTATAACCATCGTAGACAACGCAGGCAGAATAAGAGCCTACAATGTATTTATTAACACCAACAATAAACTAAACAATATCGTAGGTGGCGCAAGAAAAAGAGCTGCCTACACCGTTATCAACAGCAAAGTTAGACGTATTATTGGTGTATATTTTCAATCTCAAGACGGCGAAATCTTCTATGAAGAGGTGATAAAATAATGTCAAGAGATTATATTTGGGACGTAGGGGTGTCAACTGGTAGTTGTGGTCAAGACGATATGCAAACTATCTTGGACAAATGCACAGTCAACCTAAACGACTACGATAGAGACTATATCATAACTCTCTACAAAGCCAATATGAATAGATACCTACTAGAGTATATATACAAGATAACTCTACGTACCTTGCGCAAACCACTTATGGACCTTGGCGAAAGATTGATAAAAGCCATGTGTTATGTAACCAACAAAAGTGGTATGACAGACGTACCTGATATATATTTGTTGGGGCTGGCTACAAAGTTTGAGTTAATCAACAAACAAGAACAACTAAAAATAGTTGAACTTATAGAGTTGTTGCAGATTCAAAACTATTATAATTCAGCAAGTTCTATCACAAAAGAACAAGCCGACCACTATATCAAGAGTTGCTTTGATGCGGTTTTGTTTAAAGATTATACTGCATTTGAGACAAGTTTTAAAAATATTGTAAAGAAACTATCTGACGAGACATTGTTGCCACTAAGTTATGAATATGTCGCTATAGTCAACGCAACTAGACACGAAAAAATAGTAGTAGCAAGATTGTTGTGCGAATTATTGTTTAACTATAAGGGCGACAACGAAAACGACCCGCTAATCAACAATTTCAAACTACTTATGCCACCATTGTGGGAGAGCATAACTACTAGTGACAAGTTGTTCTTTGCTTATTATTACAAATCATTGTCAAAGGACACTATCCAAAAGAAAGCCTTTGGTGAGGTAGCTGCACTTAGCACTATCAGATTCCCTGATTTTAACACAGAGCTTGATACCGTTGCAAAAATATTCAAGGGTGGTCAAGACGTTATATCTTGTCACTACAGTATCAACAACCGTAGAGAAGAAACTAGCGAACTATTATCTTTAAAACAATATGTTTATACTCCTGCGGTATTTTCTAGATGCATCATAACACCTGCGCTCATTGGTTATATGGGCAATAGTTATGGTTATATGAAAGAATCTAGACTAAATGCAGAATATATCCTAGACAATATCTCACACGAAAAGTGGGTATATTATTTCAAAAACTACTTTTTCTCAGATAGCAATATTTTGTTAAAGTTAGTTTTTTCTGATACTTGTAGAGAAAGATGGGTAGAGATAATTACTAGATTTGTAGATAAAGATATTGAGTTTGATTCAAAAACAGAAAAACTTATTGAGTGCACACGCAAAGGTGATTTAGACCAAATATACAATATTTGTAGCGAAACATACTTTGGCAGAACTCAAATAAACAAAGATATATAATATTTCGTCATATTTAGGAGGTTATTATGAATATGAAAGACGATAAGGACGTAAGAGTTTTTGTTGCAGAAGGTTGTAGATTACCAAAAAACAAAAACTTTATCGACGCCGCAAAAAGAATTGGTGAATATCTAGGCAAACGTCAATATGTATATTTGCAAGGTTGCAATGAGTTTGGACTTATGGGTGCAACTTATAATGAATTTGTAAAGTATAACAACAAAGTTAAACTCGTAGACCTAGACGTAGTATATGTGGACAATTATCGTGAGAATATGGTTGGTGACCGTATCCAATGCAAACACCTAAACAATCGTTTGCAAACATTTGCTGACAATACAGACGTTATAGTTATTTTGCCAGGTGCTAATGGTACTTTGCACGAGTTTACTACTTTTTATGAAATAAACCGTATGTATCCTAACGCATACGAAATTATATTGGTTAACATTGACCACTTCTTTGATAGTTTGTTAGATTTTTACAAACACCAAGCACAAGAAGACCTTTGTGACGAAGAAGAGTTTGAAGAACAAGTAAGAGTAGTAACATCTGTAGACGAAGCAATCGAACTTATCAAAAACTACAAACGTCGCCCAGCTACAGAAAGACTAAAACTAAAAAGACGCGATCCTATCGAAGGTTAAAAA
>JAZUPV010000015.1:0-4055 GCA_045605365.1 Clostridia bacterium | reverse complement strand
GGGCTAACACCACTGATACGACTAGCTTGACCTAGGGTCAAAGGTTTTATTTTGTTTAGTTTTTGTACAGCTTCTATACGAAGACCTTTTAGTTTTGAATAATCAAAATCAGGTGACAAAGCAATACTTTCGTTACGTTTCATTTGTTCGATTTGTATTGATTGACGAGATAGATAACCTTCGTATTTTACTTGGGTGTTGATAAGGTCTAATATGTTATGTTTGATATTTTTAAAATATCCTAGTTCTACCTGAACGTCAAAAGCTGTGATCTTGCTACGTTTGATAAGAGCTCGTACTGTCATACCTACGCCAGAATAACTTTCGTCGTGGTTTTTTAATATTTGGTCGGCAAGTTTGCCTGGCACTTTGGTATCAAGTTCTTTTTGGGCTTTCTTTAAATCTTTTAGTTTTTTATCAAAAATCTTCTTACGGTTTTCGTCAACAAGACCAATCTCTATACCGATAGGTGTTAGGCGCAAGTCGGCATTATCTTGTCTTAATTCTAATCTATATTCTGCACGGCTTGTCATCATACGATAAGGCTCGTTAGTACCTTTTGTTACAAGATCATCAATAAGCACACCTATATATGCTTGGTCACGACCTAAGATAATAGGGGCTTTGTTGTGCATATAATGGCTAGCGTTGATACCTGCCATTATACCTTGAGCCGCCGCCTCTTCATAACCACTTGTACCGTTGATTTGACCAGCAAAGTACAAACCTTTGATATGTTTTGCACCCAATGTAGGGTCTAGTTGTAGACTGTTGATACAGTCATATTCTATAGCGTAAGCATTACGCAAAATTTGGACTTTTTCAAAACCTTCTACACTGCGATACATTTTTTGTTGAACGTCATAAGGCATAGATGTACTAAAACCTTGTACGTATATTTCGTCAGTATCATAAGCTTCTGGCTCTAAGAAGATTTGGTGACGTTCTTTGTCGGCAAAGCGCACTACTTTGTCTTCTATAGAAGGGCAGTATCTAGGACCTACACCTTTTATCTCACCAGAATACATTGGTGCACGGTGGATATTTTCTCTAATAATATTATGTGTGTTTTGGTTGGTATAACCAAGATAACATATACTTACATTTTTTGGTTGTTTTTTTGTAGTGAAAGAAAAAGTCTGTATACCTTCATCACCATGTTGTTCTTCAAACTTAGTATAGTCGATAGACCTTTTGTGTACACGTGCGGGAGTGCCTGTTTTGAAACGTCTTATTTCAAAACCTAAATCTTGCAAACTTTGGGTAAGGGCAGTAGCTGACATAAAACCATTTGGACCTTGTTCTTTGGTATATTCACCGATAATAATACGGCTCTTTAAATATACACCTGTACATACTACAACAGTTTTGCAGTTGTATGTTTCGCCCATAGTGGTTTTGACACCATACACGACACCGTCTTTAACCAAAATGTCGCTAGCTTCTGCTTGACGAATAGTTAAGTTTGGTGTTTCTTCTAGGGTATACTTCATAGTTTGGTGATATTTATTTTTGTCAACTTGTGCACGCAAACTATGTACTGCAGGACCTTTACCTAAGTTTAACATACGTAGTTGTAACAAAGTCTTGTCGGCATTGATACCCATTTGACCGCCTAGGGCATCTACTTCGCTAGCTAGTTGACCTTTGGCAGTGCCACCTATTGATGGGTTGCAAGCAAGAAAAGCTATACTATCTAAGTTAAGTGTCAAAAGCAAAGTTTTGTTGCCAAGGCGTGCAAGAGCAAGACACGCTTCACAACCGGCGTGTCCACTACCTATAACTATTGCATCATAAAATTCGTTTTGTATATTTTCCATTATTTTTTCGCTTTAATAAAAATTTTTATTTTCCTAAACAGAACTTAGAGAAAATCGCATCTATAATATCTTCGTCAGTTGTTTCACCGGTGATTTCTCCTAGTTTAAACCACACCGACTTAACATCAAGAGCAGTACAATCAAGGCTAACATTATATATGTTTTGTATAGCATTGTCGATTATTTCTAAGGCTTGTTTTACTGCTACTAGATGACGTTTGTTTGTAAGAACAATATCATTTTTTACAAAGTCTTTGTCTAATACACTGTCTAAGATTTTTTGTTTTAATTCTTCAATACCAATACCAGTTTTTGCGCTAACTGATAATGTTGGTAAGTTTATTGTTTCAAGTTTGTTTGGTAGGTCGGTTTTGTTGATAACAACGATAACTTTTTTGTCTTGGACAAGCTTGATGTTTTCTTTGTCTTCTTTGCTAAGTTCTCTAGAACCATCTAACAACAACAAAACTATATCTGCTTGGTTGATTTGGTCAAGGGCTTTTTGTATGCCGATTTTTTCTACGACGTCGTCACTCTCGTGTACGCCAGCTGTGTCTGTTATGTTTATTTTGGTGTCTTTGTAGACAAAACTTTCTTGCAAAGTGTCTCTAGTAGTACCAGCTATATCTGTTACAATAGCTCTTTCGTAATTAAGCAAAGCATTAAGCAAGCTGCTTTTGCCAACGTTAGGTTTGCCTAAGATTGTGACGTTGATGCCGTCTTTTATTATTCTGCCTTGGTCTTCAGTACTAGCAAGAGTTTGCAAGGTGTTTTTGATAGAGTTTAGTTTAACTTCTATTTGTTGTTCTGTTTGATATTCTATATCGTGCTCTGGATAGTCTAAGTTTACTTCTATCTCAGCCATAATATCAGTAAGTTGTTTTTGTAGACTTTTTACAGTTTTAAACAATCCACCGTTGACTAAATCATAACTTGCTTTTACTTCGCTGGCTGTTTGTGCGTTGATAAGGTCTACTACACCTTCGGCTTCGTCGAGACTAACTTTGCCGTTGACAAATGCTCTCTTTGTAAATTCTCCCGCAGTAGCAAGTCTAGCTCCATACTGTAGACATAGGTCTATAATTTTGTTACAGATATATGTTCCACCGTGACATTGAAACTCTACAACATCTTCACCTGTGTATGAGTTAGGGTTTTTAAAATAAACCATAAGACATTTTTCTTTTAGACTGTCAGTATTGATATCTCCTAGATACATATATCTTGGTTGGATAGGATTGTTTATTAATTTTTTAGTTGAAAAAAAACTAGTGGCTATCTCTAAACTTTTGCTTCCACTAAGTCTAACTACACTTATACCGGCATTGCCTAAAGGCGTTGCCAAAGCTACAATAGTATCTTCTTGCATAGATAAAAAACTCCTATCCTTTTAAAAAACTACCATATTATAACATATATTATACAAAATGTAATAACAATTTTAAAAAAACTTAAAACAACAAACAAAAAAGCCACTAGATAAACTAGTGACTTTTAAGTAGAAAGTCTACGCCAAATTTGCCAAACGTTCTTTCCCGTCAACACGCATTTGCTGTTGCTTCCCTCTACAGGGCTGCTGATGGCATTAACTATATTATCAATAGAGGTAAAAAATGTCAAATGTAAATTATAGTCTAAAAAACAAAATAGTTTTATTATAAATAAATAGATATATTTTTATGGCAATAACGTGAATATAATTTTTAACAAAAAGGGTAAGACATAGGTAGTTTTAATATGGTTTGGTTTAATTACGATGGCTGTTTGACTAGTAATTTTAAAAGTGATAATATATAAAACATAAATAAGGAGAAAAAAAGTATGCAAGAAACCACGACCCCTACCGAAACAACACCACAAACACATTCAAGTACGACTAAAAAGCGTTTTTCTAATTTTGAGTTGTTGAGAATAATCTGTATAATACTCATTATTGCGCATCATTTTTCTGTACATTCGGCATTGTCGCCAGACGCATCTATGTTTAACAAATTTTTGTTTAAAGCATTTGCTATTGGTGGCAAGATGGCTGTCAATGTTTTTATTTTGATCAGCGGCTATTTTATGGTTAAGAGTGAGTTTAAACTAAAAAAATTATTATTGCTTTTAGGTCAAATATTTTTCTACTCTATTGTTATTTATGCAATTTTTTGTTTTGCTGGATATTATAATTTTAATCTAAAAAGTTTTTTGAATATTCTTTTTTCTTTTAACAAAACATACTGGTTTATGGCG
>JAZUPV010000014.1:0-3442 GCA_045605365.1 Clostridia bacterium | reverse complement strand
CGTGATTATCAAAAAAGAAAAAACGAAAAGTTTTGTGTTAAGGTTAAGTTCTTTTTTAGAGTGTTAAAAGAAAGCAAACTTTATCAATTTAAGCATCGCAAAAAACTAAATAAATTTATACAAAATTATACACAAAAATAAAAAAACAATGCCCCACGGGCTAAGATAATTAATCCGCCCATTTGTTGATACTATATGTATCTCATTGTTTGTATTATTATATTTCTTTTTGACAACAAAAAAAACACGACCAATCAGTCGTGTTTTTATATTTTACGTTAATTTTGTTAAATTATTTAACACCGCTATGACCAAATCCACCGCCACGGTCTCCAGCGATTGTTGTAATATCTTCTACCGGAACCAAATCCATAACTGCTATTTTGCTTAATACAAACTGAGCAATTCTATCGCCTTTTTTGATATGATAAGTACCGAATTTATGTTTATCTTCAATAGTGCAGATTTCATCTTTATATTGCTCTGGAGAATAGTTTGTCATAACAACACCAAACTCACCCCTATAACCACTATCTATTGTACCTAAAGCTACTCTTAGTGGAGTTTTTGCATTAAGACCACTACGTGGACGAATTGTAATCTCGTATCCCTCTGGTATAGCAGCTTTAAAACCTGTTGGAATAATTACAGTTTTCATAGGTTCGATAACAACATCTGCATTTGCTCTAACATCTGCCCCAGCATCAGTAGGATTTGCATAGTGAGGAGCTTGCGCACCATCTACTAGCTGCATCTCCATTTTTACTGGCTTGTTTAGTTCTTTTAAAACGGCTTGTACTATTTCTTGTTTTTCTTGTTCAGTCATATCTATTTCTCCTTGATTTATTTCTTTTATAATAGCACAATTATTAATTATTACAAAATATTTAACAAAAAATTATTTTAGTATTGAAATTTTAATTGATTTGTATTATAATAAGCAAGACAAACAAAAATTGTTTGTCCACCGTAATATCAAAATTAGGTATTGCATAATTTATGGTATTATGGTAAAATTATATACACAATAAAATGTGCTTATTAAAGGAGGAATTAGATGAAACCAAACGCTATCAAAAAGAAAGTTGGAACACTTAAATATTATCTAGATCAGACTATTTCTTCTAGCCCAACAGACTTTACTGACGAGCAAGTATCTGAAATCATCTTAAAGTATTTCACAGGGTTAGAATCTAGTCCTAACGCTAAAGGCAAAAAATATATTAAAGGTGCAAGAAAAACTGTTACCCTAACAGATGGCAAAACACCTACTACTTTATCTCTTAGCACAGGTGCAAGTTTTAAAGTTAGTACCAATGGAGACACTATAACTTTTACTAGTGACCCAGCTCCAGCTAAAGGTGATGCTGCTGGTGTAACAAGTCAATTTGTTCACACTATAACAACTACAGATGGATCTACAGTACATTCTTTCACTCAAACACGTATGGTTGGTGACAAACCTATCAGCCAAGAGACTTTTACAGTAGATTTACCCCAAGGTGCAACTTTTAGCAAAGACAACTTGCCAAACATATATGTAGCAGACTCTAGCTACAGTCAAGTTGACCCACTAGCTCCAAGAATTGCTACCCCAGTACAAAACAAACCGGTTGCAGTTGTACCAGTAGTACCTACAGCACTAGTACCTGTTGAAGCAGCTGACGACGAAGAACAAGTACTAACAAATATACCAGGCAATATACCTTTAGAACATTTCTTAAACGGCGGTCAAACAATTGACCAAAGATTGGCTAGCAGATTGAGACCAACAATTACTCCAATAGTAGATAATACAAGAATAAATCAAGGAGATACTCATATGGCAGATACACCAAGAAGAGAAGAACAAGGTTTTAACATTGTTGACGAATCAGGCAACATTGTAAGACGTGGTACTAGAACTAACGAATTACATTTTGACTCACTAGACGACTGGGCAGCTACTTGTCGTGAGATTGAACAAATCAACCGTGCAAGAGCAGAAGCTGGTCAACCACCTATCGAATACCCAACATTTAGAACTCAAGACGATGCAGGCAATCCAGTAACTCACACTTATGTAGAATCAAATGGTCAAGACCAACACGGCATTATACCTGCAGGTGGTCAAAGACGTGAAAGATCTCAAACACAAGGTGGCGGACTAATTCTTCGTCCTACTAACCCAGTGGGTCGTAGAGAAGAAGTTATTGATGCAGAATTTGTAGATACAGATCCAGTTGTTCGCCCTAGAGAAGAAGGCGACGATACTGTTCATATCGTAGAAGAAGATAGCGAAGAAATCCGTCTATGGAGACAAAGATGTGCTGCTATAGATGAAGAAAATAGACTTCGTGAAACTCAAGGCAAAAAACCTAAAAAATATCCAAGAAAACCAAAAGCTCAAGTACACAAAAAAGGTAAAAAGGCTGTAAAAAGTCCTACAAAACTTAAAAAAGTATTACAAGTTGTTGGTAAAGTCGCTATCGTTGTTGCAGTTGTTGTAGTACTAGTTGTAACAGCTGTTGTAGGCAAAAAACATTATGACAAATATATTGCAGAACCTGAAACTTCAATAGTAGAAACAGATAATAAAATTAATGATGAATATTTGCCAGAAGTTGGTGAAGTAGAAAGTGTTACTCCAGAAGAAGATGCAACTCTTACTCCACCACCTAGCGGAGAAGTTGATACTGACGTTGAAGAAGATGAAGTTGTCATTAACCCAGTTGTACCAGAAGGTGAAGAAGGCAATCCATTAAAAAATCCTACTGGCGGAGTTAAAAACTTTGGTCCAGAAGACGACGCAGAAGATGAAGAGTTTGACCTAGAAGAAGCTACTGGCACTGCAAAAGGTCTAACCGACACATCTGGCACACAAACAGATTTTGGCAAAGCTGCTGGCAAAGGTCAAAACAAAGGTGCCCCTGCTAATACCCAAGAAGATACTCAAGAACTTGGCGGACAATAAAATTTAGTATAAAAAAAACACTACATAATCTATGTAGTGTTTTTTATTGCTCATCTGGTATTAATTCACAAAACCTATCAAAGACTTTTTCTATCTTTGCTATGTTTTTAAGTTTTAATTTGTATACATACTCTCCTTTTTGATAATACAAATAAAAGGTACCACAGTCCTTAACACTTTCATAATAAAAGTTGGGAATAATAATAAATTCTTTTTGATTTTTAAAAGTAAAGTCATAGATATCTTTTTTCTTTATTTTTACAATATCTTTAGTTGTAATATATACTGTAAAAATCCCCCTGCTATATGTTATATATTCTGCAGGATAGTGATTGTTGAGATATACTTTTCTTAACTCAAAATAAAACCACACCCCAAAGCCTAAATCTACAACAATAGCAATAACAAGTGCCCACCAACTAGCAAAAGCAAGTGCAACTGTAACAACAATAGCAAGCCCTATCAACAGTACAAAACAAGTTATTAAAG
>JAZUPV010000013.1:0-5193 GCA_045605365.1 Clostridia bacterium | reverse complement strand
AAATGGCGAAAAAGTAACAGGTACTATCACTGGCATAGATTATAGATACGACTCAGATGACGAAGAGTACGAATATTGGTTTACGTACGAGTTTGAGCTAGATGGCGAAGAGTATACTGGCAAATCTAGAAATTATTATTCAAGAAGTGGTATTGAAAAATACTCTCCAGACGACGATATTGAAATCAGCTACATCTACGAAGGCGATGATATTCAATATGTAGAATCTACCTACACTTATGACGAAGTAACTCTTATTATAGTAGGTTGCGTATTCCAAGCAGTAGCGGTTGGTGCTTTTATAGTATTCTTAAAATTTGTTATTGACGCTATCAAGCGTGGCAACGTTAGAAGACATGGTAGTGTAACAGTAGGTCATATTGCAGACTATACTAGCAACACTCGTGTCAACGGTGTACCTTTCTATAATATCAAATATTATTGGACTGCAGAAAATGGTGAAGTTATCAATACAACATCTCCAGCAGACTATACATACAACCAAGCAAAATATTATAGCGAAGTAAAAGATTTTGAAATAAAAGCAAAAGGTAAACTTAGCGTTATAACAGAAGCACCTTTTACAAAACGTATCGAAGCAAAAGAAACTTTTGCAGAAGATGTATCTAACACAACTCCACAAGAAGACCTTATCTCTTGTGAATATTGCAACATCACATTTAAGCGTGGTTCTGGCAAATGCCCTTGCTGTGGAGCACCTATTACATACAAACGTAATGTAAACAAATATTAATAAATAATAAAAAGACTGTCTAACTTAGACAGTCTTTTTTTTGTGGGTTGATTTATAAAAAGTTTAAAAATATATTATTTTTTAGATTTTGTTGTTTTTTGTTCTGTTTTAGTTTGGGCTTGTTGTTTTAAAAGGTCTCTAATTTCTTTAAGAAGATCTTCTTGAGTAGGGTTGGCAAGTCTGTCAGCTTCAGCTTTGGCTTTTGCTTCGGCTGCTTCTTTTTCTTTAGCTTCTTGTGCTAGTCTTGCTTGTTCTGCTCTATATTCGTCGATAGCCTTTTTGTTGCAACGTTTTACGCCACGTTTTTTAAGTTCTTTGCGGTCTTCTTTGGTTAGAGTGTATTTTTTTGCAGTTTCGGTTGCTTCGTTAAATAGTTCTCTACTTTTTGCTGCAACTTTGATAACTATAAACAAAGTAAACGCAATAATCAAGAAGTTAAGTATCGCTGTTATAAATGCGCCCCAGTCGATATAGATACTATTCTCCCAGATAACTTCTTTTGTAGTAGGGTCAGTTACTTTTTTTAGAAACGTAACTGCAGATTCTAGACCGTTGCCGCCTAGAGATAATAAATAATTGATAAGAGGCATTATGATTTGGTCAGTAAGAGATTTTACAATAGTGTTAAAAGCTCCACCAACGATAACGCCTATTGCCATATCTATGATATTGCCACGGGTAATAAACTTTTTAAAATCGCTGAAAAACTTTTTCATCTTTTGCTCCTTATTATAATATCACCAACATTATAAATATAATTTGTTATTTTTGCAACTGTATACAAAAATTTGTTATTAAATATTTACAATTTTCATACTTTATAAAAACAAGGAGTAAGTATGAAAAAGTTATTGAGTGTTTTGTTGATAAGTTTGTTTGTGGTTGTGGGGTTTGCTGGGTGCGGTGGCTCTAATGCAAAAATAGACAACCTTAGTACCTATACTATCAATGCAACTTTTGACGACAATACAAAAACTCTCTCTGCCACCCAAACTGTAGACTATATCAACAATACAGATGTGGTACTAGACAACTTGCAGTTTCATCTTTATCCCAATGCTTTTAGACAAGACGCAACACATAAACCAGTATCTTATGCCAATATACCAAAAGCTTATCCCAATGGTGTAGACTATGGTGATATACAGATTGTTGATGTTGTTGTAAATAAGCAGCCAACCAAACACCAAATAACCGGTCAAGACCAAAATATCTTGTGTGTTAATTTGTTAGAAGAGTTGTACCCAGATGACAGTGTGCAAGTATATATTGCCTATCAAGTAAAATTGCCTAATATTCATCATCGTTTTGGTTATGGTGACAATACGTACAACTTTGGCAATTTTTATCCTATAGTTTGTGTTTACGAAGATGGTTTTGTAACTAAACCTTACAACTATAACGGCGACCCCTTTTATAGTGACGTCGCTAACTACAATGTCAAGTTGCAGTTTAGCCAAGAGTTTGACATAGCTCACAGTGGCGAGAAGATAACACAATCTACTAAAGACAATATAAAAACTCTTTCTATCAAAGCAAATTGTGTTAGAGATTTTGCGTTTGTTCTTAGCAAAAAGTTTAGTACTATCACCAAGCAGTGTGGTGACACCGTAGTTAGTTATTACTATTATAATGACAACAATGCCAACGAAAATCTGCAACTAGCGGTAGATAGTTTAACTACATTTAACAAACTGTTTGGCAAATACCCTTACAAAACTCTTGCTGTATCGCAGACAAACTTTGTACACGGTGGTATGGAGTACCCAAACTTAGTCTATATATCTGACCAAATAACCAACAAACAAGACTACCAAAACACTATCGTTCACGAGATAGCTCATCAGTGGTGGTATGGCTTGGTCGGTAGCAATGCTTTTGACAACCCTTGGCAAGACGAAGGCTTGACGGAGTTTTCGACAATATTGTTTTTTGAAAACAACCCTCAGTATAATATCAACGCAAAAGACACTATCAAAAACACCCTTGCAAGTTATATGTTGTTTATAGATGTATACAAAAGTGTAGGGCAGACCATTGATAGTAGTATGAATAGACCCCTTGACAAATACAACAGCGAGATGGAGTATGTATATATGACTTATGTCAAAGGTATGATAATGTTTGATGATATAAGAAACACTGTCGGGGATAAAAAGTTTTTAAAAGCGATGCAATATTATTTTAAGCAAAACTGTTATAAAAACGCCACTCCGCAAGACCTAGTTAGTGCCCTAAACAAAAAATGCGGCTTAGACACGGAGAGCTTGATAGATTCTTATCTAACAGGCAAAGTTGTCATTGGCAATATAGATTAAACAATAATATTTGTTGCAAAAAAACTTGCTTTTTGTTAAACTTGTTGCGTAAAGGATAAAACAATGAGAGCAATAAGTTTGGCAAGCGGTAGCAGAGGCAACTGTATCTATGTAGAAACTGACAATTGCAAGTTTTTGGTAGATATAGGTCTTAGCTGTACTGTCTTAGAAGAAAAAATGAAACTTGTTAATATTGACCCTAAGAGCATAACCGCTGTGCTTATTACTCACGAGCATAGTGACCATACCTTGGGCGTGGGGGCATTTGCAAGAAAGTACAAAACAAAATTATATATGCATACCAACGGGTATCCTTATATTATAAAAAAACTCGGCAAAATTAACCCCGACCAAATAGTGTGTTTTGCCAATACAGATTTTTTTATCGAAGATATGATGATATCAACTTTTGAGATACCGCACGATAGTCATTTTTGCGTAGGGTATGTGTTTAACAGCAACAACAAAAGAGTGGCTGTAGCAACAGATATGGGGCATTATCACAATGTTATCATCAACAAACTAAAAGGCGTAGACCTTATATATCTAGAGTCTAACCACGACGAAAAGATGCTACTTAACAACCCAAAATATTCTGCAAGTTTAAAAAACAGAATCTTGTCACCAAGGGGGCATTTGTCAAACACCAACTGCGGTAGACTTATTGCGGAGCTTGTTGGTTTTGGGCTAAAGCAAGTTATCTTGTCTCACCTTAGCGAAGAAAACAACACCCCAATACTTGCATATACCACAGTAAGAGCCGTTCTTGCAAACTTGGGTATTATCGAAGGTAAACACATTTGTGTAGACGTCGCTACCCAAAACAAAATCGGTACTTTTTTTGAAATACAATAATAATAAGTCATTAACATATAAGTTAGTGACTTTTTTTATTTGCATCGACAAAAATATTATTGTATAATTAATCGTATTATAAAGGAGAATAGTATGAATAAGTGTGAAAATTGCGGTGCTCATATAGATCCTGAAAAGAAAAAATGTCCACACTGTGATACTCCATATACTAAAGAACAATTAAGTAAATATATTGTTGAAGATAATAAAGATAAAAAAGTAAATAAAAACAATGATGTTGTATCAAAAGCAAAAAAACAACAATATAATTCAAATACAAATTCGGTTGAATTTTCTACATCAAGTACTCATCGTTTTAACTTCAAAGCCAAAGACGGAGCAGGTATATTTTTGTGGCTACTTTTGGGCAATTTGATATTTAGTTTTATTTATGTTGCGATTTGTTCGCATATTGCTACTAGTCAAGAGATAACCGTAGACGTTTTGTGGCAACAAGAAATTTTTGTTTATATCAATATGATAGTTACGCAACTGTTGTATTTAGCTATTTATTTTATTTATAACAAAGTTAATCATATTAAGATGATACCTGCAACAAGACTAAAGACCAAACCTAACTGGATAGTTGTGTTAACTTGTATTGGGCTAGGTCTAGTATGTTTATTTGGTGCTAATTATTTTGTAGGATTGTTTGATTTTGTAGTGTACAAAATTTCTGGTGTACCAGCTCAATCTGTTGGTGTTAGCAATACTATATGGTCATTTTTATTAAGTACTATATTTATAGCCCTAGTACCTGCTATTTTAGAAGAAGTTATTTTTAGGGGTATGATATTTAATGGTTTTAAGAGCAAATTAAAAGTAACGCACGCAGTTTTACTTAGTGCTTTGATATTTGCTTTTATGCATATGAGTATCAGCCAGTTTGTTTATCAGTTTGCATTAGGTATAGTGTTTGCGCTGATTTGCCACGTTACTGGTTCTACCATATATTCAATTATTACTCACTTTGTCAACAACTTCACAGTTCTTGTTATTTCGTTTATTGATAGTGATGTGTTTGTCAATACCAAGTGGGGCTTTTGGGAGGTATTTGGCGCTGTAGCAATATTAGTCGGTGCAGTAGCATTGGTTATTGTAATAATCAAATTTTTACAAAAATATTGCAAAAAACACAAAACCGCAGCCAAAGTTACTTTAGACAAACCAGAAATAGAAGTAAAACTAGAACAAGCAGAAGGTTTGTCTGAGTACGAAATACGACAACTTAACCCAGCCAAAATCAGCGACAAAGGATGGATTTTG
>JAZUPV010000012.1:0-3845 GCA_045605365.1 Clostridia bacterium | reverse complement strand
CCTTGTTGCATTATACCATCTACTACTATGTCTTGCGGCTTGATAGATTTCATAGCTAGTATGGATTTTGCCGTTATGTCAAAATAATCCGCCGCCTTAGATAGGCTACTAGATAACTTGCTATCACAATACTTTAGGTCTACAAGAAATATATCAACATAATCTTTTAGCTTGTATATACTCTCTACGTCGTCATAACCACTAGTATTGTATACTACAGGTATATTTGGCTTGTATATATCAAGCGCTTGGATAATCTGGTCAACATAGTGACTTGGTGTGACAAGGTTGATATTGTGAGCGCCTTTTTGCTCTAGCTTTTTGAAAATATCAGCAAGCTCATTAACAGTATAATATTGACCTTTACACTCGTGGCTGATTTTGTAGTTTTGACAATAGTTACATTTTAGGTTGCACCCGCTAAAAAATATTGTACCGCTACCACGTGTGCCACTTATCATTGGCTCCTCCCAAAAGTGCAACATAACCTTGGCTACTTTTATATTTTCACCGACACCACAGTACCCTGCATAGCAGCTGCGTTCTATATTGCATTTTCGTGGACATTGATTGCATATACTCATATTCTATACCTTATTGATTGGTTTGTTTTTTACGACACTTTCGATACAGTCTAGCCATAGTTGTATACGATATTGTTTGGCTTCTTGTGTGTACCAAGCATATTCGCTTGTTACCATAACATTGCCCATATAGTCATTGATGGTTTTGTTGGCTTCTTCTAGGGCGTATCCATATATTTTGTTTTTGCGGACAAGCTCTAAGACAAGTTCGTGGTTGTGTAGGTCGGTACTTGTACCGCTGACAAAGATAGCTTCTTTTTTCATACTAGTTAGCAATTCATCTGTAATAAATGTCTTGGCAAGGTCACTTATAGCAAGCATACTAAACACAACATCACTTGTACTAAACAACTCTTTTAGACTGACTTGTCTATACTTGTCGTTGCTGTCGTTGTATGACCAGTAAACAATCTCCATACCAAGGTTTTGGCAAATCTGCGCTATCTTAGTACCGATATTGCCTAGACCAACTATACCTACTCTTTTGCCTACGAGTTGCTTTTGCATAAAAAAGTCAGAAAACTCTTGTTTGCCATATTTTATTTGAAGCGGTAGTTTGCGCATAACACAAAGCATCAAAAACATCATATATTCTGCAATAGCATCACAAGCGTAGTTGCGTGTGTTGGTTATGATGATACCTTTAGACTTGCAATAGTCTACATCTATATAATGTGTGCTATGTGTATATAGACAGATGGCTTTTAGGTTGGTTATTTTATCAATAATATTGCGACCAAAATTATAATCACAAAAGCTAGGACTAATAGCAATAATCTTTTCGTCCTTTGACTTATAAAAAGGTGCATTGTCTAACTTTTCTTGAGTATCTAAAAAATAAACTTTGCCAAGGCGTTTTAAATTGCTTAGTTGTCTTGGTTCAAAGTATTTGTCATACCCTACTATATATATCTCCATAATATCTCCCGATTTATTTGTATATTTAATAATATCACACTTAAACAAAATAATAAATATAAATAACCAACTTATTACAAAATAAAAAAGAGTAAACTTTCAATACCGTTTACTCTTTCAATAACTTTTATTCTTCTTCGATTAGTTCTTCGCCTTCTTCTTGGTGAGCAGTAACAGAAGCACAAACTACTTTGTAGTTGTCGTCTTTGATACGCATTATTCTTACACCTTGAGTGTCACGACCGATTTTGCTAATCTCTGTAGATGGCATACGGATAATTGTACCATTGTCAGCGATAATGATGACGTCTTCGTCGTTGCGGACTTGTTTTAGGTTGACAAGTAGACCTGTTTTTGAATTGAACACGCCTGCTTTGATACCTTTACCACCACGAGTTTGTAGTCTATAATCTGCTGGGTCACTACGTTTACCAAAACCGTTTTCTGATACGGTCAAGATTTGGCAACCGTTCTTTAATACTGCCATATCTACTAGGTAGTCATCAGCGTTAAGTTTGATAGCTCTAACACCTTGAGTATCACGACCCATAGGTCTTACGTCTTCTTCGCTAAATCTTATACATTTACCTTCGTGACTAGCTACCAATATTTCGTCTCTACCAGAAGTTACGCTTACGCTGATTAATCTATCAGTGTCATTTAGTTTGATTGCAATTTTGCCGACTTTACGTATTTTTGAAAATTCTTCTAGTGGGGTCTTTTTGATAAGACCTTCGCTAGTAGCCATCATTAGGTAGCCACGTGCGTTTTCTTCTAGCTTGATAACGGCTGTTACACTTTCGCCTTCGCCTAGTTGTAGTAGGTTGATAATAGCTCTACCTTTTGCACTACGTTGTGCTTCTGGTATAGTGTATGCCTTTTTGTTATATACCTTACCAAAGTTAGTAAAGAACAACAAATCGTCGTGAGTATTAGCAACAAACATTGTCTCGACAAAGTCTTCTTCTTTAGTCTTGTGTGCTGCTACGCCTACACCACCACGGCGTTGTGTACGATACTCGCTAACTGGTTGACGTTTGATATATCCAAAGTGTGTCATTGAGATAACGACATCTTCTTTGTCGATAAAGTCTTCTACGTCAAGTTCACCTTCGTCTACGCTGATTTCTGTAAGACGTGGTGTTGAGTATTTTTCTTTGATTTCTATAAGTTCGTTTTTGACAATTTCAAGAACTTTTGCTTCGCTACGCAAGATGCTCTTGTATTCTGCGATAAGTTCTTCTAAAGCTTTTAGTTCTTCTTTTATTTTATACACTTCAAGACTGGTTAGTCTTTGCAATCTCATCTCTAAGATTGCGTTGGCTTGTTTTTCTGTTAGTGTAAATGAAGAACACAACTTTTCTTGAGCTTCTACTTTGTCTTGAGAAGTTTTGATTATTTTGATAACTTTGTCAATATTGGCAAGAGCTATAACCAAACCTTCTAAGATGTGGGCTCTTTCTTGAGCACGTTCTAGGTCGTACTTGGTACGTCTAGTAACAATCTCTTTTTGGTGTTGCAAGTAGTAGAACAACATTTCTTTTAGGTTAAGTATTTTTGGTTCGTTATTGACAAGTGCCAAGAATATTATACCTTCACCAGTTTGCATTGGTGTATGTTTGTAAAGTAAATTCAAAACTACTTGTGGGTTGGCATCTTTTTTGATATCAACTACAATTCTCATACCTTGACGGTCAGATTCTTCTTTGATATCAGATATACCTTCTATCTTTTTGTCTTTTACCAAGTTAGCCATTTGCTCGATTAATTTTGCTTTGTTAACTTGATAAGGTAATTCTGTGATAATTATACGGCTACGGCCTGTTTTTTCGTTTTCTTCGATTTCAGTACGTGCACGCAAAACTATACTACCACGACCAGTACGATAAGCATTACGTATAGCTGCTCTACCCATCAAGATACCTTTGGTTGGGTAGTCTGGCGCTGGGATATATTTCATAAGTTCGTCAACGTCAATCTCAGGCTTGTCTATCATAGCGATAACACCATCGATAACTTCGCCAAGGTTGTGTGGTGGTATGTTGGTTGCCATACCTACGGCTATACCATCACTACCATTTACTAACAAGTTAGGGAAACGGCTAGGCAATACGCAAGGTTGTTGCAAAGTGCCGTCAAAGTTAGGATAAAAATCAACTGTTTCTTTGTCGATATCTCTTAACATTTCGCTGGCGATTTTGCTAAGTCTAGCTTCAGTATAACGTTGAGCTGCTGGTGGGTCACCGTCTATACTACCAAAGTTACCTTGACCGTCAACCAATGGACAACGAATAGAAAAGTCTTGTGCAAGTCTAACTAACGCTTCGTATACGGCGCTATCAC
>JAZUPV010000011.1:0-14985 GCA_045605365.1 Clostridia bacterium | reverse complement strand
GTACACAATAGAGACAATAAACCAAGATGAATAATTATTTTATATTATGTATATTTATACATTTTGTTGAATAAAGATAAAAATAAAAAACAAGCATAAAAATGCTTGTTTTATTTTTTGAATTGTAACACATATTGTTTGTCTTGCGGGCTCACTCTAAGACTATCTCTTATTTTTTGCACCGCCCTATTAATAGTCTGTGTATTAAAAGTATTGTTGTTTAGTAACTCAATAGCTTTATCTTTATACTTAACAAACAATATACTAATAAACCACGCTATCGCCATAGAGATATAATATTGGTTGTCGTCAATTTTTGATACTTGACTTATTGCATAATCTACATAATTATCGTCCAAATAATAGTCCAGCAATAGCACTATTGCTAGGCGAATTCTAAATTCTTGCTCACTGACCAACAATTCGGCAATAAAATCTATATATTTATTTTGCTTATGTTTAACATTTTTTAACATTGCGCCCACACAGTCGGTATGTGCCCAGTTGTCAATTATGCCCGACCACTTGGTCAGGTATTTTATCTTAATATCGTCATCTATCTTAGATATAGCAACAACCATACCATAAATCATAACTTCTTCAAAAGACATCTTTGTAAGTGACACATCAAGATATTGTTGTATATCCCCTAGGCAAATTTGCTTGGCGATCATTTTCATAACGGGTACAGGTATACCTAAGATCTTATATTTGGTTGGAGTCAACTTAGCACTAAATTGGCTTAAAGATTGCAGAGCAAACTTGTTGATAAACTTAACATATTGGTCATAATCTTTGTGCCAGTCAAAGTTTACAAAATCTATATTGTCTTGCATAAATATACCTTATTAGTCATTGGCACAAGCCATATATACAAGAGCAAGTTCGTTACTAAATACCCTATGGTTTATGCTAGATAGTGCTAAAGGTTCTGCTTTGTTTAGAAGATAGTTTTTGCCATCTTTAGCTACTTGGTTTAGTTTGTAAAATCTTATGTGAGAAATTGTTGTCGTATAATTTTGCTCTTCGTTAAGTTTAACTTTTTCAAACTCAACAACAGTTAGTAGGTTCAAATCTCTATTTGCTTTTGTTAATGTATCATAGGTAAAGTCTTTTGCAAGGTCATTAATTTTGTAAGTAAGTTTTTGAAGTCTACTGATAAAGATACGGGCATTGGTAAATATACCAGAAAAACTATCAACGCTAACAGCATTGTGACCATACTCTGCTACGTCAAATGTTGGTATAGAAAATTGTGGTATATTGATATTGCCACAGATTGCTTTGATATTTTCTAAATTATCAATAACATCTAGTGGGTGTACTAGTGCCAAATAATAATCATCATTTGCAAGTAAATATGTACCGCTGACGTGTTTAAACTCGCCATCAACAATCTTAAAACTTTCGTACAATCTATTGTTGCGATATTTGCCCCACAACATATTGCCGGCAACTATTTTTAACAAGTTGTGATTTAGTATCAATCTTTCAAAATTTTCTTTTGAAAAAACTCTATGTTCTAAGAAGGCACTGTACAAACGTTTTGTTGCTGACTTAACTTGTTTTTCTAGAGCTTTTAGGTAATCTTTCATATTGATACCGTTAGAATATACCTTGTCGCTTAGACGTGCAACTTTGCCTGTTTGGTTGTTATAAATTTCGATTGTAGCTTGTGGAGTTAAGACAACTTTGATTTGACGTTTGTTGTCAAGTTCAAAAACTCTTTCACCCCTTTGGTCTAGACCAAAATCTTTTGTTAATTGGTCATAAACTTCTTGCAATGGTACTTGTTTGATTGTTACGTACATATCAAGAAATTTGTATAAAGCTTTTTGTTGTTTTAAGTTAGCGTAGTCTAATAGGTATTTTACTATATCTACCACTTCTTCTCTGCCAGACAAAGCTAACATACTAACAAAATAATCTGCTGGTTTGTTTTTGTTTTCTTGGTACCAACTAGCAACCAAACTTGACATTGTTTGTAAAAGCTCGTCATTAGCAAAACAAGCAATAAGTCTTAGTGCCCATTTGCTAGAGTCTAGTTTGTTTTTGTAAAGAGCTGTTTCGTATACAACTTGGGCTATTTTGTTTTGAAGGTCTTCTTCTACATAACAGAAGTAGTCTTTAACAAATTTTAACAAGTTGTCGTTTTTTAATACTTTAAAAGTCTCCATACAGAAAGTAATGATTTTACCTTCTTGCTCGGTTTTGTTTAAATCGTACTTTTGATAATATTTTTTTAGTCTTGCACCATATACTCTTTCTTGTACGGTAAGAGTTGTTGAGTTGACATACTCTATAAACTCAGGATATCCAGCAAACTTGTTAAACTGTTCTAGTTCAAGTTCTTTTGCGATTAGGTTTTTTATACGAGAATTGCTGGTTGTTTTATAAATGTTAGATAAATAACCGTCAATATTCCACTCACCTTTAAAAGTAAGCAACAAACTAATAGCTCTAAAAGCAATTTCTTGATTTTGGCTGTTAACATAGCTTTCTAGTAGGTTTAGGGCTTCTTGCTTATATTTTACGATAAGGCGTTTGATATCTGTTAAAAAGTTGTTTTTGCCATCGACATAACTATCAATAATAAACTTGATAGTTTTGCTAGTATCTGCATCTAAGAAATATTCTATACCGTCCAAACTTTCGTTAAAGTTACCATATTTAAATAAGTCATCTTGAGTAGAACGAAGATAAATTTTTAGATATTCTTTTAGTGGTTCTCTATAATTGATGCATAGAGAAGAACCATCTGCTTTTAAAATTTGCATAAAGAATGGGAAGAATAAATCTTGTGGTATGTCACAGTACTTGATGATTTCTACAAATCTATCAAAGTATCTTTGCTCTAGAGTGTATTCTTTTGTTACGCTACGATATTTGTAGTCACCAACGTTTGGTACAAAAAACTTGTTGACAAATGCGCAGAGTTGTTCATAACTCTTTGTCATTAGTAAAATCTCTACATAGTTTTTTAGTGGGTATCTATAGTCATTTAGCTGAAAGACAACTTCTGCAAATGTAGAGACCTTTGCCATATCAAGGGTATTGTTATCACACTCTTGCAATAAGTTTTGATAAATTTGTTTTTTGTCCCCTTTGTTGTAAACAACAAGTTGGGTCAAATCAAAGCTAAGCCCTTCGCTTAATTGTGGTTTATAAATGTCAGAAAGTACCTTTTCTAAATCTTGAATTGTTCTTAAAAGTATCATTGTCGGTAGTGTCCTTTTTGTTTAGTGTATAAAAATATTATTTTTCACAAAAATTATAGCATTATAATATATTTAAGTAAAATAAAAAACAACTATTTTTTTATAGTTGTTTTAAAAAAACTGCGTTTTTATACCTAAAACATAGCCCTATTTGTGTTTTTGACAAAAATTGGGCTTGTGGCAATTTTAAAAAATTGCAAATTAAGGTTTTGGTTAATTTAAAAATTTTTTGATTAGATATTTTTAAACCAAAAAACTCTGTGCAAAAAAAACTCTGTGCTTCTAACGGATAAAAAAATCCACTAGAGTTTATGCTCTTATCTATATATTGGTGTCCACTAAACTCTAAGTTATAATAATCCCCCTTTTTATCCAAAATAAACAAAATATAATTAACTTCAAACGGCAAAGGGTCGTCTTCAAACACGCCTAACACCCAATCATCAAAATAATACTGCAGACTTGTCATACAACACCAATCAATGCCCCTACAAAACCACAAACAATAGACACAAACAAAAAGCCTAGACTGATGTTAAACTTGTCGTACTTGCTGTTGACCCTTTTTGACAGAGCCAAGACTTGCTTTATTAGGTCATTTTCGAAATTATCTATTTTGTAATCTTGTGGGAGTTCGTAATTTTGTAACAAAAGTTGTTTAAACTCGTCGATGTCTAGGTGTGAAAGGTGTTTAAAATAAGTTAGGTTGACTTGTTGCTTACCCCATTTGTGTTTGCGCTTTACAATAATATCTTTACTGCTTAACGCAACAAAACTACAAGCAATAGACAATATACAATTAAACACTGCAACATACCCTAAGTATCTCGCAGACACAAACACACTATCTAATACACTAACAAACACTACCAGTACTCCACTAGCTAAGGCAATAGTTATGCTATGTTTTGTTTCGGCGATTTTTTGGTGTTCAATATTGAGAGACAAAATATATTTTAACAGCTGTTTCATAGAGATATTTTTGACCAAAAGTTATCTTTTAATCATAGATATATCACCTATTTTTGTACAAGGGTCAAAGTTAACAAAGATTTTGTCAAGGTCGCTTTCAAAAAAGCTAAATAGAATTTTGCCATCACCAATAACAAAAAAGTGTACAAATGTATTGTTGTTGATATGAGAACACAATTTGTATATAGGAGTATCTTGGTTGACGACGATTTGGCGGATATAACAGATGTTTTTGGTGCTCTTGTTGATATAGGTCAAAAAGTTATAATTATTGTTGCTTTTTATAAAACTAGAACTAAATATAAATATCGCCACTAGCAAAAACGTTATGTTAACTACAACAAAACAACTATAAACAAACAACAATACAAACACAGTAGATATTGTTATGTTGATTGCCTTACACCACTTAATAGAAGTGTTTTGGGGCTTTTTGAGACGCAAAATACCATACATAACTCTGCCGCCGTCCATAGGATAACACGGTAGACAGTTGAATATAGCGGTAATAAGACTTGCAAAACAAAATAGATATGTATATCCGTATGTTATAGGTGCTATCCACCACAGAGCTAAACACATAACCACACATAGAATATTAGAAACAGGTCCTGCAAGGGCGATTTTTATCTGGTCGTGTGGAGATAGATTGTCTTGTTTTAAGTTAAGACTAATGCCAAAAGGTATAACTTGTATGTTGCTTATCAAATAGCCTAATTTGTAAGCAATATAGGCGTGAGAATATTCGTGTATAAATAAAACTAACATATAGTTGATAAGCAAAAACCCTTGCCCAAAATACACACATAAAAAAGCAAATATCCAAAAACTTATACCGATTTTTATTTTTATCTTTGACACATTATTTCACCCATATATTAATATACTCGACAACTAATATATGGTATGAAAGTTTTGAGCTATTTAATACTTGCTTTTGTCATATATACCTAGGCTTTTTACCCTAGTAGCCCTACCTGTTATGCAAAATTCATATTTTCCATCAGCATTTACGGTAAAGTTAACAAATACACTATCACGCTCTACTGACATATAGTTTTCTAAGAGCAATATAGTATCGCTTTTTATAACGTTGGTAACAGTTGGAGATAGTTCGTTTTTGTCACAAACCAAAACTTTTTTTAGTCTATTAGCGCTTGCTTTTGCCGGGGTTGAATAAAACATTATACTCTCCTCTTTATACTACGTTTGATATAACCAAAGATACCACGATATTTTTTTGTACAGTCGTATATTTTGCTAGTACCATTTGTGATATTATCTGCTAATAGTTCAAAAGCCCTACTGCTGTCTGCTCCGTCAACTAGAGAATCGCCAAACATTGACGACAGCGTTATTTTGTCGTCTTCTGGCACTACACCGAGAAGCTGTATATTAAGCAAACTAGCTATATCTACAGCACTTAACATATCATTGTCTAACACCATATCACCACGTATACGGTTGACTATAAGGCTAGTGTTGGTTATGTTATATGTTTTTAAAATAGACAAAACTTTGTCCGCATCTCTTATACTAGACAAGTGGGGAGTCACAACTAAGATTGCTTCTTTAGCACAGTTTACTGCCCTTTTGAAGGGTATATCAATACCTGCCGGACAATCTAACAGTATATAATCAAAATAAGGGTCTAGTTCGTCTACGACGGCTTTTATACTAGAAATAGTTATGGCAGATTTGTCATAAGACTGGGCAGAAGGCATTATGTACAAATTGGGACAATTAAAGTCTTGTATAAGGGCTTGTTTTGGTCGACATTTGCTTTGGATAACATCAACTATATCAAATACGACTTTGTTTTCTACCCCCATAACAACATCAAGGTTGTTAAGACCTATATCTACATCTATTAGTACAACTCGTTTGCCTTTGTTAGCCAAAGCCGTGCCGAGATGCGCACAAATTGATGTCTTGCCGACACCACCTTTGCCACTTGTTATAACTATGATTCTTGCCATAAAACAATCCTTTATACAACCATTTTATTGACAAAAACAAAAAAGTAAAGGAGCACAACATCAAGTTATGCTCCTTCGACATTATTATTTAAAAAAAGTATTTTTATTTGTTAGTTTTCTTCTAAAACTTTGTTAAGAAGATATTCATCAGACAACAACTTGCCCGCACCTAAGATAACAGAATTTTCTGCTTGGTCAGATACTATAACTGGCATATTAAGGTTTTTTCTAAAATAATTTTCTAACCCAGTTATATTAGCTCCGCCGCCAGAAACAACGACGCCAGCTTCGGTTATGTCAGAGATAATATCTGGGTTGCAGGTATTGATGACGGCTTCGATAGTAGTGATAATATCATCATAAAAACTAACCACCGCACGTCTTACGTCACGTGCCCCGATAACGTCACTTACTGGTCTATTGCTACTAACATCTGCACCGTTAAACTCAATGTTGCTTTTGTCAGTTTCATATAGGCTAGCTATTTCGTGTTTGATTTTTTCTGCACTGACTTCGCTTATTCTTACGTTAAAATAATTTTGGACATATTCTATTAGGGCTGTATCCATAAGTCTACCACCTATAGCCACACTACAACCGCTAACTATACTGTTAAGGCTGATGACTGCTACTTCTGTAGTACCACCACCGATATTAACTGCTATAGAACCTCTTGCTTGGCTGGTTTTTAGTTCGTCACCGATAGCCGCAGCCAAAATAGACGGTACAAGATGCAATCTACCTACACCAGCACCATACATAACTTTTTCATAATCGGCAAGTTCTTCACTTGTAAGCCCACAAGGTACACATACTACCGCTCTAATTTTTGGCTTAAAAAGAGTATTTTGTGGCAAAATTTTGCTGATAAAATGTTTTAGCATAGCGATACTTAGGTCTACATTTTTGATAACACCTTCACACACAGGATAAACAACAACTGTATTATCCCCTGTTCTGCCTTGCATTTTTTTTGCTTTGATGCCGATTTCTTTTATTTTGGCGTGTTTGCCGCTGGTATTAAGACAAACCACACTTGGCTCTCTTAAAACAATGCCGCTACCCCTTTTGTAAATAACGGTATTGCTACTACCTAAATCAATCGCAATGTCTATAGTTGCCATACTGCACCCCTTTAATATGTTTAGTATAACATTATAACCAACAAATTGGCAAATATTATCATAAAAATATATCTAAAAAGGCAACAAAAAAAGAGCAAATTGATTGCTCTTTTTTGTTATAGAACTTCTAAGTTTTTGCCATAAGCCTTTTTGAAGTCTAGGCTTGCTTTTAGTGCTTCTCTAATTTCGATAGAAGCATCGCCAGTTACGATAGTCTTCATAATAACAGAATCACCCAAAACATCACAGCTAACATCTTGAACAATATTGCGGTGAGTTTTGTCTAATGCTTCGGCTATTCTTACGATAATGGCAAGTTTTTTTACAGCTACAAGGTCTTCTTCTAGCAAGACATCTTTGTATCTGATCCAGTCAGCAAGGTTAAAATCATTAGAATCTTGACTAGCACAAACAAATGCTGCAAGAGTTATTTCTCTTTGAGTAACACCTTGTATGTCAGAATTGATAATGATATCAAAACTGTTCTTAGCGTGGTTGTAATATTTGATACGTTTGCCGCAGTCGTGCATCATAGATGCAATACGCAAAACTTTCAAATAACCACGTGGTAATTTATGTAAAACTTTTAGTTGTCTAAATAGTATCAAAGCAAGTTCGCCAACTTGTTTTGCATTGTCTTCTTTTTTGTCATAAAAAGCGTTGATAGTCTCTAGGCTATATCCAAGCAAATCTGAGATAGGCTTTTCGTTAGTCATAGGTACTGCAAAGTTAAACATCAAACCTTCTTTTTCGTCTTTTGCAGAGATAACAAAGTTTTCGTTGTTAACTACATCTAAGATAGCTTTTATGATACAGATACCACTTGCTAATACGTCTGCTCTATCACTAGGTAAACCTTTGATCTTTTTAGTTTTGTCTAGGTCTAAAGTTTTAATAAGGTCATAGACATTGTCAAAATCTTGTTTTGTCATAGGATAGTTGTGTTCTAGCTCTAGTGGGTATTTTTTCATCTTTCTGCTAAGTTTGCCTACACTAGCAAAAGCACTACCAGCACCGATAAGTTCATACTCTGGCTCGATTTGTTTTAACCAGTCGTATACTTTAAGCTCGTTGCTAAACAACTCTACCATACGAGAACATACTGTTTCTGGGGTTTCTTTGGTATTTTCAAACAACTGAGTAAGTGTATAACTACCCATTGGGATAGTTGCTTGATTGACAATAACTCTACGGTTGTAATGAATAATTTGAGTGCTGCCACCCTTAACGTCAACGATAACACCTTTTGGTATGTCTAGGGTATTGATAATGCCTGTATATAGGGCATTTGTTTCTTCTTCTTCGGTCAAAATTCTAAATTTAAAACCGCAAGTATTATAAACTTCTTCAAAGAAACTACGTTGATTTTTGATAGTCTTTACATTATGTACAGACACTGCAATAGTGTTTGTTATTTTGTTAACATCACAGATTGTTTTGTACATTTTGAAAATAGCTATCGCTTCTGCAATGCGTGCAGGTTTGATAAAACCATCTTTCTCCATATCTTGGCCAATCTTAATGCTCTCTGACATCTCGTCAAAAACTACAAAGTTGCCACTTGGCAATACTTGAGCTAAGACCAAATCAATTTTTGTTGTACCTAGGCTAATAACTGCTATCTTTTCCAAATGAATGTCTCCCCTTAATCTAGTAGGTTTAGGGCTCTTATACCCCTATACGTAGTGTATTATATCACATAAAAAGTATTTTGTACATACTCTAATTTAAAAAATTTTGTTGCAAATATTTGCCTTGACAAATACCTACAACAAGTTGCAAAAGCATTACTTAACTTCGATTGCTTCTACTGGGCAAATGTTTTGGCAAGAACCACATTTGATACATTTAGAAGTATCAATTTGAGCTTTACCATTTTGTAAAGTAATTGCTTCTACTGGGCATACGCTTTGGCATGCTCCGCAACCAATACATTTTTCTTGGTTTACCATAATATCCTCCAAAAAGCCTATTTAGTAGGCTACGCAGTTATTTTAGCACAACAAATTGTTATAGTCTAGTGTTTTTGGTGTTTTGCGTGGTAGGATTTTTTTAAATGTTTTTTATAAAGTGTAAAAAACTCTACAATAGACAATATTATTAAGAACACTCCAAACAATATTTTTAGTACGTTGTTGCTTATGCCCTTGGTTATAAATGAAGTAATAAGAGCAAAAATTACCCCAAAAATCGCAAATATCGTGCCAATACGAATATTAACAAGTTTGTTTTTGAAATGCATAACAAGTACAAAACCAGCCATTATCACAAACGAAACCAAATTGATAAGCTGGGCACTTTTTTGTTCTAAACCAAGTATAGTTGTTATAAGTGGTATCAGTAGCGTACCGCCGCCCATACCCATACCACCAAACACTCCACCAACTATACCTATAACTATCCACCAAAACATATCTATCTCTCCATCACAACAACATCTTAACCCCTGCAGCCAGCATCACTATAGCAAAGACTAGGCTGATGGTGTCGTTTTTTGTATTGTTCAACAATTTGCCACCTATCAAGCCGCCTAGTACCACACCTAGTATCAGCCAGATATATTTAAAAAAATCAAACGGCATAGTTGTTATATAAACTATAGTGCTGGTTATACTTATTGGTAACATTATAAAGATGGCAGTTGCGTGAGATTGCTTTTGGTCTAGGTTGAGAATTTTGTTTAAAATCGGCACACACAGCATACCTCCACCCCCACCAAACAGACCATTTAATACACCTATTGCCATACCACATAGGGATACGATAAAGAATTGTTTTTTGTCTTGCATAGTTTGATTGTAGCCAAAAAATAATTGGTTTATAACAAAAGGGGTTTTTAGGCAGGTTAAAGTTTGCTGATAATATAAGTTTTAATAAAAAAATTTGCTTAATATATGGCTTTTACTACAATTTTTGATTGCAAAATATGTAAAGTTGTTATATACTAAAATAGTTTAAAAAGTATAATATATATAATAGGGCTCAAGGCCCAGTATTTTAAACAAAAAATTAAATCAAGGATTATTAAGATGAACACTTTAAAACGTACTCAAAAGACATTAGTATCTTTGTTAATTGCACTTGCAATTATTATAAGCCAAATAGGTCTTATACTTTTTTATCAATTACGTACAAGCCCATTTGCTTTAGCTTTAAGTGAAATAACCGAAAGTATTAATGGACTAAACGACCCTTCTTTTTCTAAATACACTTCTAACTCTAGCGGCAACCCATACAAACCAACCTATTGGAGCGAAGCTGGTGGCAATGCTAGTAGTGTAAAAGCTGGTGTTATTAGCGTTGACAATACAGAGTTTAATAACTCTACCAACAACGGCTATGGTCTAACAACCAACCCAGAAAGCAAAGGTGACGACGACTATATCTTGATGATTAAGTCAAATGATAAAGCTACCAACTACGGATACAAAAACAGTGGTACTATCACTCTAGAGAGCAACAACTACTACAAAATAACAGTTTTGTGTAAAACTGATGTTGTTGGCAACAATGGTGCTTCTATCTATCTTAACTCAAATGATATAAAACAAACCAACCAATACAACTTTGTTAACATCAATACTCATGGCGAATGGGAGACCTATACATTCTACGTACAAACTAACCCATACCAATCAAGTTCTGTTAATATCGAATTGTGGCTTGGTTCTAATGGCAACATTACTTCTAACGGTGCAGTATTCTTTGATGATGTTCATGTTTACAAACTTAACCAAAACGAATATTACCAAGAAACTACTAACCCAAAATATGACTTTACTAACGTTGACAAAATGCCATTGTTTGTTAGAAATATCGACTTAAAGAAAGTTGTTTTGGCCGACGAACAATTCTTAAACTCAAACTTTGAACAAGGCAACATTGAGTGGGAGCAAACAGAAGGTGTTGAGCTACCTACAACAAAATCTATCAATGGTATCGCCAACATCACTAACTCTAGTGAGACTCTTACTGTTATGGGGCTAGA
Source organism: Clostridia bacterium (assembly GCA_045605365.1). GTDB lineage: Bacteria > Bacillota > Clostridia > Christensenellales > UBA1242 > CAKVLS01. The sequence continues at coordinate 3,704 of JAZUPV010000011.1, read as the reverse complement.
ACAAACAGAAACAAACCCTGGCAGTTCTAACACATACAACAATAAGAAAGCTTTGTTTATCAACAACAAAGAAGAAGCTACTGTAACTTATGCTACAAAAAATGCAATCACTATCAAACAACACAACTACTACAAGCTTAGCTTGTTGTTAAAAACTGGCAACATCAACGGCGGCGGTGCTTCTATCGAAGTAAAACAAGTAACTAACGGTGACGACGCTGAAGGCGCTCTTACTAAAAAACTTGAGTCACTTACTTCTTCATCTGGCCTAAGCCAATACAATGGTTACCAAGAATATTCTTTGTATATCTGCGGCAACCCATACCAAGACGAACAAGTAAAACTATACCTTAGCCTAAACGTTGCTGGATATGTTATCTTTGATGACATCTCTATACAACACATTGATTATTCTTATTACAATTCTAACTCTGCAGACAAAAACTTAGTTTTACACTCAGAGCCAGATACTCAAACTATCAACAACGGAGCATTTAACTTCTCTTCTAACGAAAGCAGCACAGTTAAATATCCTTTGCTTGCTACAAACTGGACAACCGAATCTAAAACAAGCGGTATCATCAGCGTTAACGGAGCACACTTTGAAGCTAACAAAGCTAACTATGGCTCTAGCGTAGTTAACCCAGGTCCTGTAACCAACTACCCTAACGCAGACCAAACACTAAACAGCAAAAACAATGTTTTGATGATTAGAAACGATAGCCCAAGTTCTTATGCAGAATATAAGAGCACAACTTTTAGCGTATCTGCAAACTCAAGCACTGACAGTATTATTGGTGTTAGCGTTTGGGTAAAAACTCAAACTAACCTATCAAACCAAACTTCTGGTGCAGCAATCAAACTTGTTACTGACTCAGGTGTTGTACTTGCTCAAGTTATTAATATTAGAACTTATGAACTTTCTGTTAACAACGATTGGCAACAATATTTCTTATATATTAACAACAGCATCAGCTCTTCTTCTTGCAGACTAGTACTTAGCCTAGGCACAGAAGAAAACCCAACAAGTGGTTATGCTTATTTTGACAATGTTGAATACTTAACAAGTGTACAATTAGAAACAATCACTAGCCAAGATAGCAGCAAATATTGCTATACAAACCTTGCAACTGATAGTTTTGATTCTAGCATAGCTAACGAAAACAATGTTAACACTCCTTATACATTTGCTCCACAAGGTACTACCCCAACAGCTACTACTGCTGGTGTAATCAACTTAGCAAATATATCTAACCACATACTTACTATCGAAGTACCTGTAAGAGAAGGCACTACCGATAATAATATGTTAATGATCAAAAACAACTCACCAGAAACATTTACTTACAAATCTACCATCACAAGAAACTTTGCTGAAGGTAGCCACTACAAAATTTCTGTATGGGTATACACTGCAAACTTATCTACTACTAGCGAAAACGCTGAAAAAGCTTATGGCGCTAATATTAAAGTAAGCAACCTTGACCAACAATTTAACAACATCATCACTGACACAGAAGAAAACAATGGTTGGGTACAATATACCTTCTATATCAAAGCTTCTGGTACAGCTGATACAGATATTTACCTATCACTAGGTAGCGAAGAAGTACCAGTACAAGGTTATGTATTCTTTGATGATGTAGTTGTTACAACTGTAACAGAAGAAGACTACAACAAAGTAGACGTTAAAAAATTAACCAACACTATCAAAAATGCTACAACTGTTCAAAGCGATGTAGAAGATGACACTACTACCCCAGAAGACGAAGAAGAAAAAGCTCCTTCTACACCAATCAACCTATGGATACTTGTACCATCTCTAATACTAGCACTTGCATTGGTAGTTGCTATTGTTGGATATGCAATGAGAAAGGTTAAATTTAGAAATCCTTTTGCTCGTAAACAAAAACAATCTGCATATAGCAGAGAAGTTACTTTGCACAGCGATATCGTAAAACGTGAACTTGCTGAACAAAGACGTATTAAAGTTAAAGAAATTGATGCTCAAGTAGAAGCAGTTAATGTATTAATTAAAGAAAACAAAGACTCTTACGAAACAGCCCTTAAAGACAAAAAGAACAAAGGCAAAGAGCAAAAACTATTTACTAAATACGCTAAAGAACGTACTAGACTTCAAAAACAACTTGACAATCTTGCTTCTGCAAAAGCATATATCTTAGACGAAGATAATATTAGAGCTGAAGAAGAAAAAGAAATTAGACGTAGACAGTACCTTTTGGAGAACGAAAACAAACAAATCGTAAAACAAGCTACAACTAACCCACAACCTAAAGTTGAAGAGAAAGTTGAAGAACAACCAAAAGAAGAATCTGAAGCAGTTAAAAAAGCTCGTGCAAGAGCAAAAATGAAAAAATAATCAAATAAAAAACTACCTAAAGTTTAGGTAGTTTTTTTTGTATACGATATTTATAATCAACAAAAAAACAGAGTATAAAATACTCTGTTATTTTTTATTTGTTTTTTTAGATTTCTTTACGTCTTGAACTGCTTTATCTGTATGTTTTGCTTGAACAATAGTTTCTACGTCTTGTACAGGTTGATTTTTTAATTTTGCAGTAGGTGTAAGCAATTTGTAATATGCTCTACGACGTTTGTGTTGAATATAGTCAAAGAACTTCCATTGTTGTTGTATCTTTTGGTTATCTTCTAACATCAAGTTTGTTTCTGCTGCTGAGATACCCATATCTATCATAGTTTGTATCATATAGTCTAAGATAACTGCGTTAAGACCTTTGTTTTGATACTCCGGTCTAACAGCTATAAGACCAAGGTCTATGATATCGGTTTCTTTTCTTGCTTTTAAAAGTCTAAAGATACCTGTTGGGAAAAGTCTACCTTTTGATTTGTTAACAGCCTTTGACAATGATGGGAAGCATAGACCAAAGGCAACTACCTTGTCATTTTCGTCAACGACGATAGTGATATATTCTTTACGCAAAATCATAAAGAATTGTTCTAAAACTGCCTTTTTTACCTTTTCTGTAAAAGGCACTGTACCGTATAAAGGCGCATACGCTTCGTCTATAGTTTCAAATACACCGTCTACATATCTGTTGACAAGGTCTTTTAAGTTTTTGCACTCGGCACGTTTTAGTTTGTATCTTTTTAGTACTGCATCTGTAAGACGTCTTAGTTTTGGGTCGACTTGTTTTGGTGTAAACAATCTACATTCGTACCAGTCTATTTCTTTTTTGTAACCACACGCTTCGACCAAAGTTGGATAATAAGCGTGGTTGTATTGTTCTTCAAAAGTTTGGTATTGGTCAAAACCTTCTATCAACATACCTTCTCTATCTAGGTCGTTGTAGCCCATAGGTCCGTGAGCAATATCCATACCCTTGTCAATAGCCCAACTCTCTACAGCATTAAACAATGCCTTAGCAACTTCTACATCGTTGATGCAGTCAAAACGAGTAAATCTCACACGTTTTTCGTTATGTTTTTGATTGTAAAGTTTTTGGATAATGCCACATATACGGCCGACAATTTTTTTGTCTTTGTATGCCAAAAAGGCTTGTATTTCGCAATCTTCAAAAGATTCATTTTTTCTACTATCAAATTTGTTTATTTCGTCAATACGTAAATTTGGCACATAAAAAGGATTGCCTTTGTATAATGTTTCTGGATAATCTACAAACTTCTTTACGTCTTTGCTAGTAACAACTTTTTTTATCTCTATC
>JAZUPV010000010.1:0-12263 GCA_045605365.1 Clostridia bacterium | reverse complement strand
ATGTTGACACTGTTGCTTTTGTAACTGTTGCCAGTGTAATTTTGTTGGCTTATCTCAACTGTACGCACATACAACATTACATCAAGGCTAAGGTGCCGCTTGCCATCTTTAAAAGATGTTTTTATGGTAGAAGTTTTTTGGTCTACCTGGATACCCACATTGGCGTTTTCAAACAGACCTTTTTCTGTTACATTAGGTACAACAATAGTGCCCGTGCTTGACTTAGGATTAAACCAGTTTATGTTTTTGCTCTCGTCTGGTGACAGTTGCATAACTTGTTTGCCATTTTTAACAACAATAAGCTTGCCACGGTTGACGATAACTTTTTTTTGTTGTTGACCAGAACTAGAGCCACCCGTTGCACTTTCGTTGGCACTGTCTCCGCCAGAAGCACTTTCGTTAGATGATGTATCCCCCGAACCACTGCCACTTGCTCCGCTAGAAGAACTTGTACCTCCGCCAGAACTTTCTCCGTTGGCTTGTTTTTCGTCGAGCAGTTCTACCGTTGCGATAAGTGATGTTTTTACCGGTCCTAAAAAGTCTGTATAATAACTGCCAAGCGTTGTTTGGTCGCCGACCAAGTAGTTTTCGTTAAAACTACCGCGATTTCGTATGCTAAAATACAGATTATTTTCTAAATCTGAAGAATTAGTCAAAAAATCTTTGGCACTGTCAGGGGTATGAATCAACACAATGTTTTGAGTGTTGCTCTTAGCTCTAAATATGTAGTCAAATACTTGTGTCAAACCATCTTGAGCAACCTTGTCATTAAATACAAAAACTTTGCAGTGAGACAAGCCTACTTCTTTGCCAAGTCTAAGCTGTATTTTTGAAAGAGCGCTACTTATGTCTTGCCCTTTGTCTGCAACCACACTTAACTTTTGGTTATATTGCGATGCTGGTGTAGGCACAAGCACCTGCAAAGATAGTTGATAGTCTTGATCTTGTTTGTCTACGCCTATGGCTGTTACTATTGCGTCGCTTTCGCTCTCGGCATCTTTGCTTATAACCGTAGGCAAAAACAACAACGCCATAACTAATAGCACAACTAGTACCAAATTGTGTTTAAAAAATCTACGCATTGGCTTTCTCCTTATGTTTGACAAGACCTACTATCAACATAACAATTGGTATCACTACTAACACTACATAATGAAAGTAAAACAAATATTCACTAGCATATTGTATGAGCATTGCCGCATCAAACTTGGTCACAAATACACTAGCTGCAAGCGCAACAAAAACAATAACTATACTTAGCCATTTGTGTTTGATATTAAAAGTTTGTTGGCAGGTTTTTGTAGAAGCAAAAAACATAAGACACATATATATAATCATACATATATCCCATATAAGAGTCACTATCCAGTCTAGACTACCGATATCTGAGTTTCGTGGGATAACTTGCATAATGTCAGTGATGGCGTTGCGGTGATATACTGCAGAATAATCAAACAAACAATAAAACACCAATATAAAAAATCCAACCATAACAGCCATACTAATAGCCGTGATAATAATATTGCGTGTGTAGTGAGTGTGGGTTTTTATGTTACCAAACAGCACTAGATATATTAGATAATCACTAAACCACAAAGCATACTTGCTAACATCTACAAAACCTTCAAAAAAGCTATTCTCCATAATAGGTAATGCGTTAGAATAATCAGTATTGATACTACCCAAAAACAACACCATCACCACGCCCAAAAATATCATAGGTATAAATATTTCTATAAGGCGAGCTATAGAGTTAAGTCCCTTAAAAGAAACATAAGCCATCGTTATAACAAGCGGGAAGACATATACATACCACTCTAGTTTAGAGTAGAGATTTTCGTAAAGATAAACATAGGCACTTTGAAAAACTATGCTTGTTTGCAAAATAAAATATACTAGATACAAAAACAAAACAATCTTGGCAAAAACCTTGCCAAAAAGATAAGCTAATAGTTTATCAAAATCAAGCGCAGGATATTTGCGTGTAAGATAAGCAAATATACCCAAAATGCCTACTTCTAATATCATAAATAAAAAGATGTAGATATAAGCATCTCTACCCACATCTTGGCACAAAAGCGACGGCAAAAACAACAACTTGGTTGTTATGGCTACTAGTATTAAGATAAGACAAGTTTGACGACTTGTTACTTGTTTCTCCACTGGTTGATTCTTCTCCTATTTTTATTTGGGAAACTCTTAGGCCTAGTTGTCATACGCTCTAGGGGGACTTTTATCACAAAGTCTTTTTGGTCTTGTTTGATATATGGTGACAACGGTGCAAAATAAGGTGCGCCATAACTATCAAAATTGGTCAAATACACAATTAGCATAATCGTCGCAAGTAGTATCCCTTGAAACCCCAACACACCACCTATAAAAGTATAAGCTAAACGCAACGTCGATAGCTGTGCGTGTTGGTCTGGTATCGTGTAGAGAGTTATACCACTGATAGCTATTATCATAACACCAGGCGGACTGACAAGACCAGCCTTGACCGCAGTGTCTCCCAAAATAAGTGCACCTACAATAGATATGGCTATACCGAGATATTTTGGCATACGAATACTTGCTTCAAACAATATCTCAAAAAGTATAATAATAAAAAATATTTCTAAAAAAGGACTTAGGGGCAAGTTTTGTGTAGAGTTGACGATAGTGACCAAAAACTTAAGCGGCATCACCTTGTAGTGATACAACTGCAACGCAATATAAAACCCCGGTATAAAAACCGAAGCAAATATCGACATCAATCTAACTATTCTTAGAGTTGTTACTCGGTGAGCTTCAGAATAGTAGTCGTTGCTGTTTTGCAAATCTTCTACCAAAACATATGGCACTGTCAAAACTATCGGCGACCCATCTACAAAAATAGCTACCCTACCTTCTAACATTTTTGCACAGATTATGTCTGGTTTTTCTGCACTACCCACTTGTCTAAAGATAGAGTTCGGTCTATCTTCTAATAGTTTTGCAACATAATAACTATCGATAATACCATCAATATCAATGTTTTTGAGCTTGTTTTTAAGCTTTTTTACTACCGACTCGTCGGTCAGAGAATTTAGGTATGCGATTTTTACTGCAGTCTGGGTGCGTCTACCTATGTTAAAATCTTCAATAACCAAGTCATCTGTGACAAGGCGTTTTCGTATAAGGCTGATATTTGTTTTTATATTTTCGTTAAAACCTTCTCTAGGACCTTTTATAACAACTGATGTTGGCGGTTCTGTTATAGCACGTGATTGATACTTGGTAATATTAAGAGCAAGATACTCTTTGCAGTTGTCAATTATAACGAGAGCGCTCCCTTGCAACAACTTAGTAAGAGCATCATTATATTCTGTTATCACTTCTACCTGTGCGATGTTAGTAAGGATATTGCTTGTATTGTCAATAGACAACTTTTTGATTTTTGTTATGTGTAAGTTCAGGGCACCTATAATGTTTAGGTTAAGCTGCTCAACATCAACTATCTCATCTATGTATATAACAGCAAGAGATTTTGACTTGCAAGTTATGTTTCTTACTATCACATCTTGATTGTTGTGCATATCATTTTTTATTTTTTGTACAACTTGTTGTAGACTACTCATAGACATTATCCTTTTGTGAGTAGTATGTTAATATAGGCTATTTTTATGCACAAAAAAAACTAGGGGTTTGTCCCCCTAGTTTTGTTTTTTGTTTTATAAAGAACCGTTAGAGCCCATACCAATAATCAAGAAGCACATATCATAATCTAGCCAACTAGCTATTTGATAAGTATATATGCCGATATTGATAGGATCTTTTATATAAGCACTAACAGCAGTTTGGTCTGCAGCCCATTGATCATTTTCGAAATAGTTATAACCATCATAACTACCATCTGGACACATACTATCAAGAAAATCTTGGTCGAACTTTACATTTAAAAAGTTTTCGTTGCTGTAGTACATATATTTTAACAAGTTGGTCAAATCTGCATCATTTTCTATATACAAATCTATTGTCAAATTGCCAGAACCAGTACTGGTACTAACTGTGTGGTTTTGATAAAAATTGTAGCTGATAGTGTTTTCACTATTTATTTGATACTCTGCTCTGTGAGTGTCTTCGATTTCTTCTTCACTTACTAAGAAGTATGCATAGGTAAATGCTTCGTAATAAGTTGGTCCATCTATATAACTTGCTACGCCCCAAGTACAGTCTACAACGTACCAGTTGTTGTTAAGTTTTACTCTGTTCCAAGCGTGTGCTCCAGAAGAGCCTGCGCCGATATTGGCAGTGCCGTTAATTTTGCTAGCGGCGATACCTTCTATACGACAAAGCAAAGTAAATGTTTTTGCAATACCGTCACATACTGATATTTGGTTATCTAAATCGTATAGGATACTCTCTATATAGAACACGTTAAAATGACCAAAAGTGTTGACAGAAAAATCATTTTTTACACTCATATAGTCAAGTAAAACGTGGTCATAAGTTACTCTAGAACATAGATAACTATAAATGTTAAATATCTTTTGATAATCAGTTAGGCTGTCGCTATTGATTTCTTCAAGGATAGTTCTTGCATTGTTGTAGCAGGTAGCGGCTACGCTTGTTGCGTCTTTGAACACTGGTCTAGCACCATATTGTACAGCCCAGAATAGTTGTTCGGTATTTTCAACAACGATTTCTATTCTGTCTTGGTTGTCAATTGCAAAATGTCTATCTTCTCCAGCATCACCTGCTGTATAATAATCTTGGTTAAAGTTTGTATTTTTGGTGTATTGGTCGTGATTTTGAACATAACTCCAAAAATGGTATCCATCTTCACCAACTGTCACATCAGCGGTAGATTTTGTAAAATCTTTTGGCAAATAATATCTAAAGTTAACAAGTTCGATAACTTTGTCATCACAAACAGCAAATCTACTAGCACCGTTTAGGGCATCATATTCTGGGTAATTGTTGATGGCACTACGAGTTTGACTGTCTACATTGTATCTTGTTATTTGGTCTGTATTAGAATAACATCTTGCAGAAGTGTTGCGGTACAAAATGTTGTACCAAACAAACGCTTCGTACTCTTGTACGCTATCTATAACATAGTCATACTGTTTGCCCATAATAAAATATCCTGGTTTACGGGCAAAGTCTTCTTTGGTTAAAGCTTGATAGTTGTAGTTTAGAGTATAAACTTCGGTTTCGTCACCGATGTCGTTTACGGCTTTTATAACTATTTTATAATAAGCATCATCTACAAGATGAGTGGTTATTTCGTATTTGTTTTGTTTGGTTTGACCGACATATTCTCCATCAATATACACATTGTAGTTGGTGACGTTTTTATCAGCCTTCCAGTTAACAAGATAAGTGTCACTTTCTCTACCGACATATATCTCTGGCTTTGGACCAAACTTGATATAACACAATACACCACCGGCAATAATCGCTATAATTAATAATGCTATTAAAAAACCTTTTAAACCTTTTTTGCTAGATGGTTTTTGTGGAGCATAAGTAACGGGTCTTTGTGTGTTGTATGATGGTTGCGGGTTTTGAACAGGTCCACCATTACCATTGTTGTATGTATTGTATTGTCTATTTGGTGCAGTGGATTCTCCACGGGGGATAAAGACTGTTGTTTTGTGACCATTAGGTCCACAATAAGGACAGCCGCCCTTTTCTGCATCATAATAAGCACCACAATTTTGACATTGGCGTTTATCCATAGTTCTCCTTTATTTTATACAAAAGTACTATATGAAATTATTTTGATAAAATTTCATTATTTTATGTGTAATAATTATCTTAAGATAACAGATTCGTTTGGGGCGATAACAATGTCACCTTCTGCAAAAACAATGTCACTGTTGTGTTCTTGACTACGAGCAACTGAGTTTACTTTTACGTTAACATTTTTTTTGCCTGTTTGTGTAGATAAGATACGATATTTACCTGGTTTGATTTTGCCAGTTTTGCTAACAGTGTACACTTCGTCAGCAACTAGTATGATATCTTCTTTGACATAAGTAACATTAACATCACCTTGCTCTGTAGTAGTTTTGTCTTCGATAGTGTATCTTGTATTGTTTTTTACGACAACACCAGTGCGGCTACGTTTGTGCATATATTTAACTACACCGATAGTAGCAAGGGCAATAGTTTCTACCGCAACAACTGCGGTTAGGGCAATTTCTAAAATAGTCATAGTATGACCTCCAATTATATTTATACCTATATATTATCACAAATAATTTTTCGCCGCAATAATAAAAAGATAAATAAATAATTAAAATAAAAAATCTACACACAATAATAATATGTACTATAACTATCACGCACGTATAAAAAACCTGATAAAAGATGGTCACCTTATAGATTATAAGTTTGTATCACGCTGGTGAAACACCTGCCCTGCGCTGGTGCTATTTTTTGACAATCATAGACCTATGCCTATAAAAAAAGAAAGATGGCAGCAGTATGCTGTCATCTTAGGTTTTGACATTGATAAAATTAAGCTTGAGCTGTATTAAATAATTTATGGTTTCTCCAATAAATTTTTACGCTCTTGTTGTATTTTTTGAATGTAGTTGTTTTTCTTGTGTAGTCAGAAGCTGTACCAGTTTTTTGACTAGAGCTCTTTAGTTTGCCGTTAACATCAATGCAAGCTTCAAAGGTATTTTCTACACCTTCTACAGTAGACTTATTAGTAAATCTAGCGCCGATATAGAATGGGCTAAAACTAAATACTATGCTACTCTTTGTTTTTGCGTGTTGTTCTTTTGTTGTGTTTTCAAAAGATTTTAGTAGTTGCAAAGTTGTCTTTGTAGCAACATCACCTACTTGAAATAATGTTGGTTTTGCTCCGGCTAAATCATCAAGAATTTGGTCAGGAGTATAAGTAGTGTCTTTGTTGTACATAGGAGTTGCTTCGTCGCCTTCTGCGGTGATAGGAGTAGTTGTGATATATGTTGTAGCTACACCTTCTACTACTTCATAATAATACTCTTTTTCTTCAGTTTGGCTTGTAACTAAGATAAGCATTTTTGTAATAACATCATCAGTGTAGATAATCTCTATCTCTTTAGTGCAGGTAGTTTCGATTTTGCCAGCTTTGTATTCTTCTTCTTTGATGACATACTCATAAGCTGTTTTTGAGTTTAGACTTTTAAATGCTTTGTTATAAGTATTTGCAATTTTTGTTTTGTTTTGACTGATAAGTGTAGTCATAGCCAAGTTGTTTGCTAAAAAGAAATAGCCTACACCCGCTAATATTGCAATAACTAAAACTAGAGGGATTATTTTTTTCATCACAAATCTCCTTATGTTTTTTTTGTGACAATATTATATCACCAAAATGACCTTTTGTAAATAGTACAGACTAATTTTTGTGATTTTTTGGTGATTTTTGGTCGTTTTTTTGCAAATTTTGGTTAATAATTGTCCCTAAACAGCAATTTATCTGTGAAATTAGCAACCGCATAGTCACTAAATCTTTTATACTCATACCGCAAGAAATAATGTTGGCTATGATACTTGCAAGTATGTTTAGGTCTTCTCCAGAAATATCCATACTATTTATTATGACAATTATCGCTTAGTTGTTAATATAGATTGTTGACAACAAAACATATTTTATAACAAAAAAAATAGAGACTAATTTGTCTCTATATTTTTATTATACTAGTAAACCATTCTTTCTAAGTATTCGTCATAAGTAATATATTTGTCATATTCTTTATGTTGGTTGATACGTATGATGCGGTTTGCTGTTGTTTGTACGACTTCTTGGTCGACACTGGCAAATAGCAATACACCTTTGTAGTTGGTCATACCTTTGTTAAGAGCAGTGATACTCTCTAAGTCTAGGTGGTTGGTTGGTTCGTCTAAGATAAGGGCGTTGCCTTGCTCTAACATAGCTCTTGACAACATACATCTTACCTTTTCGCCACCGCTTAGAACTCTTGCTTTTTTAAGGGCTTCTTCTCCACTAAACAACATACGACCTAGCCAACTTCTAAGATATGTTGCGTCTTTTTCTTTGCTGTATTGACCAAGCCAGTCTGTTAGTGGCAAGTCAGTATCAAACAAGTCATTATATTCTTTTGGCATATATGCTAAGTTGATAGTTTTGCCCCATTTTATTTTGCCGGTATAGTCAGTATCTTTGCCAGACAAAATATCAAACAATGCACTAACCAAGTTAGCATTGTCGCTAAAGAATGCTATTTTGTCATCTTTGTTAACGGTAAAACTCACGTTTTCAAATAGTCCTGGTTTAGTTAAATTTTCTACAATCAAAACATCATTGCCGATAGGTCTTTCGAACTTAAAGTCGATATATGGATATCTACGAGAAGATGGTTTGATATCTTCTAGAGTGATTTTTTCTAATTCTCTTTTTCTGCTAGTTGCTTGTTTGCTTTTTGAAGCATTGGCACTAAATCTTGCGATAAACTCTTGAAGTTCTTTTGCACGAGCTTCTAGTTTTTTGTTAGCTTCTTTTTGTTGACGCAAGATAAGTTGGCTTGTTTCGTACCAGAAATCATAGTTGCCAAAGTAAATATTAATCTTGCCAAAGTCTACGTCACAGATATGTGTACAAACTTTATTTAAAAAGTGACGGTTGTGAGAAACGGTGATAACTGTATTTTCAAAGTTAAGCAAAAAGTTTTCTAGCCAAGCGATAGTTTTTGCGTCAAGGTTGTTGGTAGGTTCGTCTAATACCAAAATATCAGGATTGTCAAACAATGCTTGAGCAAGTAGAATTTTGACTTTGATTTTTGGGTCGATATTTTTCATTTGTTCATAAAACAATTCTTGTGGTACGCCGATATCGCTAAGCAATGTCTCTGCATTACCTTCTGCCTCCCAACCACCAAGATCCAAAAACTCTTGTTCTAACTCCCCTGCTCTTATACCGTCTTCGTCACTAAAGTCTGGTTTTGCATATAGAGCGTCTTTTTCGTCGGCGATCTCCATAAGACGTTTGTGTCCCAACAAAACTGTACGAAGAACAGTTTCTTCGTCGTATTTGTTTTGGTTTTGTTCTAAGACAGACATACGTTCGTTTTTGCCTATAACAATTTCACCTTTGGTTGTTTCTAATTCACCAGCAAGTAGATTTAAAAAAGTTGACTTGCCTGCGCCGTTAGCAGCGATAATGCCATAACAGTTGCCATTGGTAAATTTTAGGTTAACTTCAGAAAACAACTTTCTGCTACCAAAACTAAGTGCAACATCTATAACTTGTAACATATTTTACTCCACTTATACTTTATAAATTTTTTACTGTATAAGTGTACTATATAAAAGTTATTTAGTCAACTTTAAAAAAACAAAGCCCTAATAATAGGGCATAAAGTTTATTTATAAAACGACACATATTCTAACAAACATTCAAAGGTCTTTTTGTGAAGTTCTTCGTCTTGAACAATTCTTGACAATAACTGTTTTATAGATTGGTTGTTTATTTTTGCAATAGCATTGTTATATGACTGTATTGCTAGTGATTCTGCATTGATATTGGCTAGCAACATTTGTTTTAAGTTAACCCCGTCATATATACATCTTGCAGAAAATGGCACACCTTGACTATTGGTATAAAAAGGCACTCCGCCAAGCATAACAATAGCCTTGCCTAGTTGTTGGTGATGATGCATTTCTGTAAGGGCAATTTTTGACAAAATGTCGGCAATTTCTTTTTCTTTAGGTTCTACGACATAGCTCTGATAAATATATTGCAAAATAGCCGTCGTCTCCGACCCACAACTTGCATACAAGTTTTTTAGAATATTGACTGCGTTTTTGTCCGCATCGTCTATTGTTAATTGCGGGTAATCTTCTCCTGTAGTATAGGGCAAATCTTTTATCTCCATACAAACCTCCTATACAAAATATATGTATATTGAGTTAAGTTTTGTTAAACGTTTTTGAAAACGCATAATAATATGATATAATATAATTAGATATGAAATATGATAAAGAACTATTTAACAACGTATTGACAAAATACAACATAGCTCCTACCGGCAACATAAGGGTAGACTTTGAAAGTGTACTCGCACATTATGACATAGAAAGTATATTTAACGACCTTTATGTATTTGGTATTTTGGCAAAGATATTGCCAGAGTTTTTGCCATGCATTGACCTTGACCAAAAAACTCTACACCACTGCTATACTGTAGACAAGCATATTTTTAAAACAGTAAAAAATATCGCCCTAACACCAAACTTGTCAAACGACAACAAACATCTATTGTTGTGGGCGGCTTTGCTACATGACATTGGCAAACCTAACGCCCTAAGACACAACTTAAAAAAAGGCAGACATCACTTTACCAATCACGCAAGTTTTTCTGCAAAGATGTCTTGCAAGATACTAAGTAGATTTGGCTTTGGGTTAAAGGAAATTTTGCACATAAAAAAGCTTGTACAACACCACGAGTTTTTTAGATATATCAAACTATACAATATGGGTGACAAAGGCAACCGTATGAGTACAGGTTATGTCATCAAGACTATCAAAAAAGTCGGTATTGACAATTTTAAACTATTAATAATTTTACATCATGCTGACCTTATGGCACAGAGCGAGCACTTTAGAGAGAGCAAGTTGTTGATAAACAAACGTGCACAAAATATTTTAGATTATTATATCTCTACTAATAACAAATAAGTTTAACGTATATAAAAAATAAAAAAACACCGTTTTTGCGGTGTTTTTTGTTGTTATTTTGTACTGCGACCGACAAGTCGAAGATTAGTTAAACTTTTTTAATACTTCTTGTACAAGACGCATTTCGCATTTGCCAGCATAGTTTGCTTTAAAATGTTTCATAACAGTAGGGATAGATTTGTCATCAAGTGCTGCTATTATGTCATAAATTTCTTGTTCGCTAAGCATCTTAGGTAGATAACCTTCGATAAGTTTTTGTTGAGCTAATACTTCGTTGTATTGTTCGGTATGGTTTGCCTTTTTGTAGTTTTCTGCTTCGTCACCAAGTTCTTTGATAGTTTTTTGCAAAATAGCTACCATGTCAGGATCGGTAAACTCTTCACCTTTAGATCTTTTTTCGATGGTCATTTGCATTGCTTTGTTCATAACTACGCTATAGATAGTACGAGCTGTTTTGTCGTGGTCTTTCATAGCTTGAACGTTGGCTTGTTTGATTTGGTCTAATATCATAAAATTATTCTCCTTATTTTTTTATACTCTCATCTTAGAACGTCTAACAAATATAACTATAAGCATAATTGCGATTGCAAGTACTACAGCTGCACCACCTGCGATAAAGTAATATGGTGATATTGTTGCAGGTTCGTTTACTACTAGAGTAAATGTAATTGTATCAGAAAGGTTGCCGTCGCTATCTACATAGTACATAGATACAACAACTTTGCCTACTGTTTCTGTGGTTGGTATTTTTGATAGTTTTAGATATCCGCTATTGTACATTTGTTCAAAGCCAGCTGTTTTTACGCCGTCTTCTTCGTCGACGATTTGGGCGATATAATCAAATATGCTAAAGCGTGTACCAACTTCTACAGTGGCGCTTTCTGCGACTAGCTTGATTTCTGGGTTAGAACCTTTTGTTATATTTACAACTACACTTGCAATTGCTGGTAGAGAGTTTGGTGATTGATCTTTAAATGTATAGTCAAATCTATAACTACCAGTTTTTGTAAAGTCTATATCGTCAACTTCTACTCCAGTGTCAACATTTGTGATTGTTAGTGTTGTTGTTATGTTGTCGCCATCAATAGCATCATATGCTGTGTAGAAACCATACTTGTCATAGCCTTGTGATTTGTTTATAACAAAATCTGTTTCAACACCTGGTTTACGAGTAACTACTGGTGCTACGTTGTCTATAAAACGAATAGTAATTTGTCTTATTTCACTCACTTTATCTTCAATATCTTTTACATGATATTGTATTGTTAACGAACCTACAAATTTTATTCCAGGTCTTAAAATCAATTCTCCAGTGTTTATATCAAAACTCAAATGTCTAATATCTAACGGATGCTCTTTACAATATTCTATATTATTTTCTTCCTCTGGTCTCATAATAGGTACTGCATTGTCGTTTTGATCAAATACCGCACCATCTTTATAAAAGTTAAGGTTGTCGTGGTCAGCATCTGTGACATAGTTGTTAATGTTTATTTCTACTTGAGTGCCGTATGTATAAACTCCGCCGTCTACGTCTGTAGCTACTGGTGCTGAGTTGTTGACAATAACGCTAACTTGATATGTAGTAGAATTGCCACTATTGTCTGTT
>JAZUPV010000009.1:0-7339 GCA_045605365.1 Clostridia bacterium | reverse complement strand
TCCTTAAGTGTAGGAGAAGTTGCGTTTGATTTTGTTACATTATTAGATTTTTTGGCTGAGTTACTTTTCTTTGCTGAACGAGAAGAATTTGTTTTTTTGCTATTGTTTTGATTAGCTTTTTCTTGATTGGTGTTTTGTGGTTGGTCATCTTTTTTTGGTTGTTTTTTCTTTTGGTTTTCTTTTAGCAAAAATGGTTTTAATTTTTCTACGTTTGATTTTTCTAGTTCTAATACTTGATTGGCAAGAGCTAAAAATTCTGCGTTGGCTTTTTTGTTGTCAGATATAAGTCCTATCAAATCTATTATGCCCATAGTTGTACCAAAGATATTTATGCTTGCTATTTTTCTGTTTGACCTATCAAAAAATATTGACATATTAACAGACATCCACATTTGCATTTTTTTAAAAATTGTATTGTCCATAATATCAATGCCATATACTTGGGCTAGATCTTCGCAAGTGTCTTGATAACGTGTGTAGTCTTGTAGTTGTTTTCTAAGTAGTTGTTTTAGTTTTGTGTCTTCTACTTTTTCTAAGACGTTGGTGATATTTTGCATTGCGGTTTTTATATTGTAATAAAGTGCTATTAACATATCGTTAGATGATTGTGTTTGGTAGTTCATATATAATATTCTCCTTGTAAGTATTTTTTGTAAAAAGCTATTTTTTATGCAAGTTATTTTGATTATTACACAACATACTTTTGAGGTATTTATGAAAAATAAATTTGCAAAGTTTTTTGTGTTTATATTTGCTATAGGGTTTAGCGTGTCTTTTTTTGTTTTGTCACAAAATTTTTTTGATGCGTTTTCGTTTGCGGGTAGGTTTGTGTTTAATCCTACAAAAATGTTTTATGTGTCCTTATTTTTATTGGTGTTTGCTGTAATATTTGACATTTTGTTGTTTGCTTTAATCCTTAGTAAGAAAAAAGCCACCACAAAGTTGTTTTGTAGTATAGTGCCGATTACTTTGTTGTTTGTGGTGGGGTTATACTATTTGGTTATAGATAGTACGCC
This sequence comes from Clostridia bacterium, assembly GCA_045605365.1. Classification (GTDB taxonomy): domain Bacteria; phylum Bacillota; class Clostridia; order Christensenellales; family UBA1242; genus CAKVLS01. The sequence goes on along the minus strand of JAZUPV010000009.1, from coordinate 6,323 downwards.
TAACAAAACGCTTATGGCGTTTAACAAGTCAATCAACACAACACCTACTAGTGTTACTTGGGCTATAGTTGTGATGGCGGGTGTGTACCTTGTTGTGCTGTTTGTTGTGATAATCAATATTTTAAAACCCATCAAACAAATACAACGAGCAGTTGTTGCGTTAAGCAATGGTTATTCTGACCAAAACTTTGTCATAAACTCTGGTAAAGATTTTGCTATTATTTCTAAAGGCCTTAACAAAATTAACTATAATTATAAACAAAACCAACTTATGTTTGACAAGCTTAACGACGAATATTCAAAATATTTGCCAACACAGTTTGTAAAGCAGCTTGGCAAAAAGAGTGTTTTGGACTTGTCCCTTGGTTGTAATATTCAAAAAGAAATAACTTCAATGTTTGTAGATATACGTAACTCCACCAAAACCAGCCTAACATTGTCACTTGCAGACAATTTTAACTTTATCAATCGTTATCTTGGTATCATTGGCCCAATAGTGAGAAAGTATGATGGTTTTGTCGACAAATATCTTGGTGATGGCGTACTTGCTATATTTACCGACCCTAATGTAGCTATAAACTGTGCCAATGAGATTGTTCGCTCTGTAGATAGAGACAGTCAAGACCTTGGGTTATACAACGTAAAAATAGGCATCGGCATACATACAGGGCAGGTCGTTATGGGAGTTATTGGAGAAAAGAAAAGACTAAGCGCAACTGTTATAGCGGATTCTGTCAATACTGCGTCTTACCTAGAAAAACTCAACACCAAACTAGGCACAACAGTTATTTTTACCAAGCAAACTCTCAATGCCTTAAACAAAGATAACAATCTCAACTATCGTTATGTTGGTTGTTTTGAACTCGGCAGTGCAAAGGATAAGGTGTCTATTTTTGAAAGTTTAGATTGTTACAACCAAACAAAAAAAGACCTGTTGGTATCTACAAAAAAAGATTTTGAAAACGCCGTTAGGTGTTTTGAGCTAGGTGGGGACAACTGTAAAAAATATTTCAAAAGTTGTATCTCAAAAGACAATCCAGACTACGTCTGCAACTATTATCTAAAAAAACACAAAGAGCGCAAAAGTTAGTTTGTTGGTATTTAAAAAACGTTTTTCTACAAATATCGTTGATTTGTATAGAAAATTGCCAAAAAGGATATTTGCATAGTTAATGCCCTAATAGTTTGAAATATTAATCTTAAAACCACTATTTTTTGCTTGCCGCACAGTATTTATATTATATATATAAAATATGCAAAATTTTTATTGACAAAGAGTTTGTTTTGTGGTAGATTACTTGTAGCCGCTTAAGATGGGTATTTTAAGTGTGTTTTTTATTGTAAACACCACCTTTGCTTAGCGAGTCCGTAAATTAGGAGGAAAATGTAGATGTTCGCTATTATTCAAACTGGAGGCAAACAATACAAAGTAAGCGAAAATCAGACTATCGATGTTGAAAAAATCGAGAGACAAGTAGGAGAACAAGTTGAACTTGACGTATTGCTACTTTCTGATGACAAAACAGTAAAAACTGGCAACCCAGTATTACCTAACGTAAAATGTGTTGCTGAAGTTGTTGCTCACGGCAAAGCTGATAAGATTGTTGTTTTCAAGTATAAACCTAAAAAGAATGTTAGAAGAAAACAAGGTCATCGCCAACCATTCACAAGAATTAAAATTGTAAGCATTAAGTAATCGGTTATGACACAAGTTACTATTTACAAAAATGGTCAAGACATAACAAAACTTATATGTGATGGTCACACAGGCTATGGTGTCAGTGGCGAAGACATAGTTTGTAGCGCTTTATCTAGCATTGTACAAACTGCCGTTTTAGGCGTTGTTGCAGTAGCTGGAGTAAACGCACAAGTTAAGCGAGATGACAATAAAGGTTATCTTAGTTTGATTATCCCAGAGCAAATCTCAAAAGACCAACGTCACGACGTTAATGTTATACTTAACACAATGTTGTGTGGGGTACAAGATTTGTACTTAGGGTATTCGGATTTTATAGAATTGGAGGTTATTGAAAATGAAAATGTTTATTAACATTCAGTTGTTTGCTCACAAGAAAGGTGGCGGTAGCACAAAGAACGGTCGTGATAGCCAAGCTAAAAGACTAGGCGTTAAAAAATCTGACGGCTCAAGTGTTGTTGCTGGCAATATCATTATTCGTCAAAGAGGAACAAAATATCACGCAGGTCAAAACGTAGGCGTTGGTAAAGACTATACTTTATTTGCACTATGTGACGGCGTAGTTAAATTTGAAACTAGAGCAAAAACTAAAAAATATGTTAACGTAGTTACAAAATAATTTAACTAAAAAACACCACAACTTTTTGTTGTGGTTTTTTATTTTGTATAGTACAATTTTGTTAAGGTAAAATTATGAATATTAAACTACAACAAAACAAAATACTTATAACTAATCCCGATAGCTTTGATATAAAACATATCTTAGAATGTGGGCAAATATTTAGATACAAAAATATGGGTGAGTACTATGTGGTGTATTCTCTAGATAAACGTGCAAAAATATATACTTATCAAGACTACGTAGAGATAATCACTGACGACACTCAATATTTTTACAACTTTTTTGACCTAGATACTGATTATAACAAAATCAAATCGCAGTTGTCTAAGTTTGATATGTTAAAAGACGCCATAAAATATGGTAGTGGTATACGAATACTAAAACAAAATCTCTTTGAGATGATTATAAGTTTTATTATTTCTGCCAACAACAATATCAAACGCATACAAGGTATTATAGAAAAATTATGCACTGCTTTTGGTACTAATATGGGAGAATATTATGCCTTCCCAACAATAGACCAACTAAAAAGTGCTACTAGTAAGTTTTATAAAAGCATAGGGGCGGGTTATCGCAGCGAATATCTAGTTAAAGTTATCTCGCAGTTAACTAATGGACAGTTTGACCTAAATTGCTGTGACAAATACTGTACCAAAGATTTAAGAAAACAATTCATAACTCTTAGTGGAGTAGGTCCAAAAGTTGCAGATTGTATCTTGCTATTTGGTGTGGGGCGTACAGATGTCTTCCCGGTAGATACTTGGATACAAAAAGTCTACAACGACCAAAACTCAACCCAAAGAAATAGAGAGCAAATTGCCCAATATTTTGTAGATACTTATGGAGATTTGTCAGGGTATGCTCAACAGTACTTTTTCTATAATAAAAGAGAAAACGCATAAACCTTTGACAAAAAATGTCTACTTTTGTCAAATTTATAAAAATATTGTCCAAAGTATTGCACAAGTTTTTTTGCGTGTGATAGTATGTTTTTGTGGGAACTTAAACCCCAAGTTGGTTTCTACATATTTAACCTTATGTAAAAAAGAAGTCTTTTTATGGCTTCTTTTTTACGCTCTAATATAGTTATATATTTTTTTGTAAGTGTAACTGTGTTAAGATTTTATTTTTTAGTTATTTAATTATGCTAAACTTGAGTAAATGTAAACAATATTGCGTATTTATATATCCTATTACAAAAGCCGCTACCTTAGATAGTGGTTTTTTGTTTTTTAATGAAGCAAAAATTGAGTACTTTATATATATTTAATATAAAATATATAAAAAAGGTCTTTATTTTTTTTAGCATATATGGTATAATACTATCAAATAAAAGGAAGGTATTATGGGAGCAGAATTTGTTCAAATCTTTACCGAGATGAGCCTTGTGCCAATTATCACTTTAATTGCAGGCTTTATATTACTTTTTACTGAGATGTTTATGCCTGGCTTTGGTGTGTGTGGCATCATTGGTTCGGTGTCAATTTTGTTTGGCGTTATTTGGAGAATTGCCGAAGGGGCATCGTTCTTTCAATCAGCAGTATTAGTTGCTATTGTGTTGGTTTTGGCAGTTGTTATTTTCTTAGTTGTTGTTCGTTCAGCTGACAAAGGTTTAATCTCAAAAACTCCATTTATTCAAAGCAAAACCGCTATACCTAAAGACTTCGGTCAAAAGCAATTTCAAGATTTAGTTGGCAAAACTGGTGTTATTACTACTCAATGTAAACCCGTTGGTAAAGCAACTATCGAAGGTAACTCTTATGAAGTTATGGCTAAAGAAGGCTTTTTGATCAAAGGTGTCAATATACAAGTTGTCGAGGTTTCGGGGGACGAAATCTGGGTAGAAAAAGTTAAAGAAATAAAGGAGAAATAATAGATGGAAAATTTACTTTTAGCAATGTCTCAACAAGTACAAACTCTACTTTTGATACTTATACCAGTTGCTGTACTACTTATTATCTTTATTGTATTGATAATTATCGTACCTATGAAGGTGTGGTTTAGAGCGTTAGTATCTGGGGCACATATATCAATGGGTAGACTTGTTGGTATGAAATTAAGAAAAGTTGACGTTAATATGATTGTTGAAGCTTATGTCGCTGCAAAAAAGGCAGGTCTTACAATTGACATTAACGAACTAGAAACACACTTTATGGCAGGTGGCGACGTAGTAAAAGTCGTAAATGCCCTAGTATCTGCACACAGTGCAAAAATTAACCTTTCAATCGACACTGCAAAAGCTATCGACCTAGCTGGTCGTGACGTGTTAAATGCAGTTAAAGTCAGCGTTAACCCAAAAGTTATCGAAACACCACTTGTTAGTGCTATCGCAAAAGACGGTGTAGAACTTCACGTTAAAGCGCGTGTTACAGTTAGAGCAAATATCGGTAGACTTGTCGGTGGTGCCGGTGAAGAAACTATCCTTGCCCGTGTTGGTGAAGGTATCGTTACAACAGTAGGTTCTGCAGAAAATCACGGTGAAGTTTTGCAAAACCCAGACCTTATCTCTAAGACAGTTCTTGCAAAAGGTCTTGACTCTGGTACAGCGTTTGAGATTTTGTCACTAGACATAGCTGATATTGACGTTGGTAGAAATATCGGTGCGCAACTTCGTATGGACACTGCAGAAGCCGAAAAGCGTATCGCTAACGCCAAAGCCGAAGAACGTCGTGCTATGGCTGTTGCTGCAGAACAAGAAATGAGAGCAAAAGCACAAGAAATGAACGCTATAAAAATCGCCGCAGAAGCAGAAGTACCAAAAGCTATGGCTAATGCGTTTAAAGATGGCAAACTTGGTGTAATGGATTATTATCGTATGCAAAACGTAGTTGCTGATACTGATATGAGAAAATCTATCGCAGGTACTGACGATACAACCAAGAAGAAACCTAGATAATCATTAATAACAAATATATCGTTTTTGTACTAATGATTTTAGTTTAAAAGGATATTCTATGAACAAAATCGAACTAATAATTTTGATTGTTTGTTTGGTTGTGTTTATGTTTGGTATGTCTATAGTTTTGATACAAAAAGCTAAAGGCAAGATTAAAAAATTAAAGTCAAAAGCAGATGCAAAAAGTGATTCTAACAAAGAAGAAAAAAAATCTAAAACCAAACACTTAAGACCTGTTGTCTTAACACCAAAACCAGCTCCAGAAAAAGAGCCAGAGCAAACAACTCAAATTGATATCTCAAGCAAAGCGAGAAATGCCGAAAATACTGAGAACATTTCTTTTGAGTCAGACGATACTGATCTTATTGATATTGACGAACTAAAGACCTTTGTTGGGGAGCGTCAACGTCAACCACGTAGAACTATTAATTTGCCAGGGGATTCAGTGCCAATGCAAGTTTATGATGGTCTACCAGAGAACTTTACTGATGACGTTTTGCCAAGTGATGATATCTTTGGCAAACCTGTCGAAATCAACCCTAGAAAAGCTCCGCCATCAGCAGCTCCATCTGAGTTTATGAGTGGCCGTGGCAATGACAAAAAACTCTACGAAGAACTAAAAACAATGTCTCCTGAGATGAAAAAGATTATCATAGCAGACATCTTAAAAAGACGAGACGATCATTAATAAACAAAACAACACTATTTTGTGTTGTTTTTTTTGTTGTCAAAAATAATAATTTGTCTATCTACAACATATATTTTATTAAATAAATATATGGAGAAAGTATGATAAGTTTTTTTGAAAGTATCGCCAAAGATAGCGGTGTTGATATTGATATTTTAAAGAGTGGGTATCAAATATATAATTTTGGTGGAAAGTCTGCTTATATTGCTAATTTTAAAAGTATTATTACTTTTAGTGATCAATGTATCAAGCTAAAGTTGTTTAAAGGCGTTGTCAATATTTATGGTCAAAACTTGTTTATAAAAGAACTCAACACTAACAGCATTATAGTCAATGGTCTAATAAAAAATATTGAGGTTGAGTGATGAATTTTTTGTATTGGTTAATGGGTAGTGTTACGCTTGATATCTACGGCATGAAC
>JAZUPV010000008.1:0-25612 GCA_045605365.1 Clostridia bacterium | reverse complement strand
CTTTGGGCTATCATTATCATCTTCGTAGCAAAAACTTATATTGCCATTATAGCCGATTTTGTTTATTAACAGTTTGTTGTCAATAACAACTGACACAAATAAGCTTTCTTGTAGATATTGACTGTTGACAAAAGTTATATCTTCTAGCTCTAAGATTAACTGGGTTTTGTTTTGGCTAACTGTTACCATAACAAAACTGTCTTGCCACAAAAACAACACCAATTCGCCATTGTATATCACAATACTGTCTATAACATAATTGTTATATCCTATACAATAATAAGTGTTGTCTACAATGTTGTATAACATGCTACTTAGACAATTATATCCATATAATATGTTGTCAGCGACATACAGTTTGTCATAACTATCTTGCGTTTTTTGTGTGGTTGTTTCAAGGTCAAAAGTTATGTATGATATATAATTTTCTATATTATTGTATGTTATCACAATATAGTCTTTGTACTGGTTGCTGTCATAGTACATTTGACATGGTATGGTTATAGTTTTTAGTATTGTTCCAGATTTATTTATTTTGCTTACAAAAATACTATCAGTGGTATTGCCGCAAAAATCTCCATCTATAGAACTTGTATATCCTATAACATAATAATTATCTTTTGTTATGACTTTGTACAAATCTTCGTCGCCATAACCTGCGATGGTGTTGTAGTAGTCTATATCTGGGTTGGTTGATTTGGTTGGGTTTTTATAAGTAGGTGGTGCTGGTTGTGGAGTGACGGCGTTACTAATGTTATTTTTGTTGTTAGTTTGTAAAATACTGATAATAGATAACATCCCGATAGTTATTATCAAAAACACTGCTTTTATAATATTTAAACCATTTTTGTCCATAAAAAAAATCTCCTTATGACCCGATTGTATCATAGGAGATATTTTTATTTATTTGCAAAAATCGTCTAATATTGCTTTTAACAAATTATTATTTTAAAGTATATTTTACAATGTTTTGATAGATTTTTTGACTTGCATTGCCAAAATCTGCCTTATTTAGATTAAATACTAGGTTGTTTTTATCTTTAAACAACTTTTCTATATTTTCTAACAACTTAACATAGGTTAACCCCTCTTGACTAAGGGTGTGTGCGTAACCCAATTTTGCAAAGAGTTCTGCATTTTGTATCTGGTCACCACGAGAAGCACCTTTGGGTAATGGTATAAGTAACATTGGCTTTTTTAATACGGCTAACTCAAAAATTGCATTTGACCCCGCTCGAGATACTACACAATCACTTATCGCAAACAAGTCTTGTATATTGTGGCAGTATTCTATTTGGCAGTAGTTTGGGTAGTTTTTTGTTTTGTCTAGTTTGTTTTTGCCGACTAAGTGTATAACATTGTATTTTTTTGTAAGGGTAGGTAGCGCTTGATAGACAATTTCATTTAATTTTTTTGCCCCAGTAGAGCCACCTACAAACATAATTGTTGGTTTGTCACTTTTTAGCTGTGTCACATTGTACCCAGTTTGTTTGTTGCCACAAAACAATTCTTGGCGTATAGGTGACCCAGTAAACACGCATTTATTTTTGCCATCAGCGGTCTGTTTAAAGCTAGTACACATACAGTCACAATATCTATATATTATTTTGTTGGCAAGCCCAAATGTCAAATCAGACTCGTGGCTAACAATAGGTATTTTTAATTTGTGTGCGGCAATAACTACTGGTATAGATACATATCCGCCTTTAGAAAATATAACGCTTGGTTTGATTTCTTTCAATATCTTTTTGCAGTTGTGTATAGACTTAATTAGCTTAAAAGGTATTGTGATGTTTTTCAACTTTTTGCTTCTATCAAGTTTGACTGCATCTATAGTAACAAAAGTAACATCTTGGTTTTTCATAATGTCTTTTTCGATACCGTCTGTACCTAGATAAAACACTTTATAATCTTTTTTGATATAGGGTAGTAGACTAAGATGTGGAATGACGTGACCACCAGTGCCGCCACCTGTTAAAACTATGTTTTTCATACAATTATTTTATGTTAAGTTGTAGTCTTTTATGACAAATTTTGTCAAAAATTATATTAATACAAAAGATAAACTCTATTTTGTTTTTATAAATATTCACAATATGTATAAATATACAAACAGTAGAATATTTATGCAATAAAATTTTACTATACTACGCTACAGCAATAAAAATATATTGTATTTATGCATAAAACTGTTTGGTAAAAAACACTAGATATGGTATACTAAGTGTGTAAAATAGAGTAAATTGGAGGCTTGAAATGAGCAATTCGTATGATTCTAAGGATATCGTTGTACTAGAAGGACTTGACGCCGTTAGATTAAGACCTGGTATGTATATTGGTACTACTGGCAGCAAGGGTGTACACCATATTTTGTGGGAGATTGTAGACAATAGTATGGACGAAATTGCCAACGGTCACGGCAACAAAATCAACGTTACATTACACACTGATGGTAGTGCTACTGTAGAAGATAACGGTCGTGGTATACCAACAAGCCCACACCCAACACTAAAGATTTCTGGTGCAGAAGTTATCTTTACACAACTACACGCAGGTGGCAAATTTGACAATTCTAACTATAGTTATTCTGGCGGTTTGCACGGTGTAGGTGCATCAGTTACCAATGCTCTTAGTACTTGGCTAAAAGCTACTATCTATAGAGACAAAAAAATATATGAGATTTCGTTTGCTTCTGCAGAAGACAAAAAAGGTCACGTCAAGGGCGGTGTTACTCAACAACCTTTGACAGTAGTAGGTAGCTGTGCCGCAACAAAAACCGGTACAAAAGTTAGCTTCTTGCCAGATAACAGAATCTTCTTAAACAATACGCTTAATGCCGACGTTATAAAAAAGCGTCTTAGAGAATTGGCATTTCTTAACAAAGGTATCGAGATTGTCTTTACTGACGAAAAAGAAAATTCTACCATTTCATTTAAATATGACGGTGGTCTAAAAGATTTTGTTGATTATCTTAACGAAACAAAATCACCAATTTACAAACCAGCCGTTTACATCGAAGGCGAAAATGACCTAGTCAAACTTGGTCTAGCTATTCAACATACAGACGGTTATACCGAGAGTATATTCTCTTATGTCAACAATATCCCTACGAGCGAGGGTGGTACTCACGAGATAGGTTTCAAGTCTGCTTTGACAAAAGTTATGAACGATGTCGCTCGCAAAATGGGTCTTATCAAAGAAAAAGAACCTAACCTTATGGGCGAAGACTTTAGAGAAGGTATGACAGCTTTACTTGCAATAAAAATGCGCAACATTCAGTTTGAAGGCCAAACAAAAACCAAACTTGGCAACCCAGAAATAAAGAGCAGTGTAGAGAGTGTCGTAGCAAGTGAACTTGCAAAACTGTTTGACAAAAAAGAAAATCACAAAATCGCAGAAATAATCATCAACAAAGCTAAAGGTGCTGCACGTGTTAGACTTGCTGCAAAAAAAGCAAAAGAACTTACCCGTCAAAAAAACAGCATCGAAAGTTCTAACCTAATAGGCAAACTAGCTAGTTGTTCTGGCAGAAAAGCCGAGCTTAACGAACTATTTATAGTTGAGGGTGACTCTGCGGGTGGTAGCGCAAAACAAGCTCGTGATAGAAGCTTTCAATCAATATTGCCTTTGCGTGGCAAACCACTTAACGCTGAGAAAAAGCGTCTTGACCAAGTACTTGCCAATGAAGAAATCCGTACTATCATAGCGGCTCTTGGTACAGGTGTTGGCGAAGACTTTGACCTAGACAACCTAAAATATCACAAAGTTATTATCTTGTCTGATGCTGACCAAGACGGTGCACATATTAGAGCAATATTGCTTACATTCTTCTTTAGATATATGAAGGACCTTTTGTACAATGGTCACGTATATGTAGGCTTACCACCTTTGTATAAAGTAAGCAAAAAAGACAAAATTGAATATGTTTATTCTGACAAAGAACTACCAGAAGCCATCGAACGTATCGGCAAAGGTTATACTATACAACGTTACAAAGGTCTTGGTGAAATGAACCCAGAACAACTTTGGGAGACAACTATGGACCCACAAAAACGTACACTTTTAAGAGTTGATATCGAAGACGCTGCCAACGCAGAACTTATGATAACAACACTTATGGGTGACAATATCGAAGCAAGAAAACAATACCTTAGCGAAAATGTAGATTTCAACAAAGAAGATACCTTTTCTGCTTTAACTGGTAAATAAAATATAAATTTTTTGAGGAAGTAATGGACGAATTTGATAAGGACAAAATCGATTCTCAAGACAATACCCCTATAGATGGACAACTCGGCTTAGAAGACTTGTACTATCAACTTAGTACACAACAACCACCTGAGCCAGTTATTGACCACACACCTATAGACGGGCAAATGTCTTTTGACGATTTAACTACCAACAACCACAATATAAATAGCGACAATGTCGAGCAACCTGTTGATCAAACTGCTGATGATGAAACAACATCACCAGAAGTTCAATCACAAGATAATCAACAAGATGATGACATTGAACAATCAAACACCTTTGACGACGACTTTTTTAAACAGTTTAACAACCATACCGAAGGCTCAGAGAGTGTTTTGTTTGAACAAGTAAATAAGGTAGACCCTAACAAAAAGTGGCAAAAAGACTGGTTAGAAGGTCAAAATCAGCAAGAAGAAACCTTCGAGCAGTTTATAGACAGCCAATTACCTAAGCAACAACCAGAACTTGTAGAAAAACATTACGAAACCCCAGAAGAAATCGAAGCTATCAAACAAGAAAGAAAAACTCAAATTTTAGACACCAATACCTATGACTTAACCGAGTTAGAACAAAACTTGCAAGATTATAACAATCAACAATCTTATCAAGAACAAATTAGTCAAGACGAGCAAGAAGAAGATATAGAACTCTTGCCAAATGACCAACTTGACCAACAACAAGAGCAAGATACTCAAACATATTTACAACCAACCACAAAGGTTAATTTAAAAAATAAAAATAAAGGAAAAACAATTTTGGACGATTACGAAAACAACGATTTAGAACAACTAGATCTTGAACAACAAAATAGTCAACCAGAACAATACGTTGAGACAGAACAAGAAGATGTTTCTATCGAGCCTAGTGTAGAAGAAGATGAAGAAGTTGAACAATTTGACGAGCAACAACCTACACCAAGCCAAACAGAAAAATCAACTCCAAAACCTCAACCAACAGCACACTCTAGCGATGGCGAAGTAACAAAAGGTCTTCTTATAAAAAACCTTGACGAAGTTTTGCACGAGTCAATGATACCTTATTCAGAGCACGTTATCTTAGATAGAGCTTTGCCTAGGGTAGAAGACGGTCTAAAACCCGTTCAAAGAAGAATCTTGTATTCTATGCTAGAATTAGGGGTTACACCTGACAAACCATATCGTAAGTCAGCACGTATCGTCGGTGACTGTATGGGTAAATATCACCCACACGGTGACAGTTCAGTTTATGATGCTATGGTTCGTATGGCACAACCTTACAATATCAACGGTGTACTTGTTGACGGTCACGGCAACTTTGGTAGTATCGACGGTGACAAAGCCGCAGCTATGAGATATACCGAAGCTCGTCTAGCACCTCTTGCTATGGAACTACTTAGAGACCTAGAAAAAGACACTGTAAAGTGGTCGTTCAACTTTGACGACACCTTAAAAGAACCTGACGTTTTGCCGGGTCGTTTCCCTAACTTGCTTATCAATGGAACATCTGGTATAGCAGTAGGTCTTGCTACCAATATCCCACCACACAACCTAGGTGAGTGTATTGACGGTGTTGTTGCATATATCGACAACCCAAAAATTTCTCTAAAAGAAATGATGAAAATCATCAAAGGTCCAGACTTCCCAACAGGCGGATATATCTTGCCAAATTCTGAACTAGAACAAGCTTATTCTACAGGCAAAGGCAGAGTATATATGCGTGCAAAAATGCACATTGAAGGCGGTGGCACAGACAAACGTAGCATAGTTATCACAGAAATACCTTATCAAGTTAACAAAGCGTCTTTGTTACAAAAAATTGCTACCCTTAGAGACGAAGGCAAAAACGTCTTGTCAGGTATTAGCGAAATACGTGATGAATCTGACCGCAACGGCATAAGAGCAGTTATAAGGATCAAAAAAGACGCTAATATAAAAACTATCACAGACTACTTATTAAAATATACCGACTTGCAATGTACATTTGGTATCAATATGGTTGCTATCGCCGATGGAAAACCAAAGCAACTGTCATTGTTAGAGATTATTTCTTACTATGTCAATTATCAACGAGATGTAATCTTGCGTCGTAGTAGATTTGAACTAGAACAAGCCAAAGAAAGAGAACATATCTTGTCTGGCTTGCTTATAGCTATCAAAAATATCGACGCCGTAATCAAAATTATCAAAACATCTCAAAACACTACTCAAGCAAAACAACGCCTAAGAGAAAAATTTGCCCTTAGCGAAAGACAAGCCCAAGCTATCTTAGATATGCGATTAGCACGTCTTACTAACCTAGAAGTTAACAAACTAGAACTAGAGATAAAAGCCTTAAAGCAACTTATCGAAAAGTTAACCGCTATTGTCAACTCTAAAAAGTTGCAATTAGACCTAGTAAAAACCGAAATGCTTGCTATAAAACGTCAATACAAAACCGAACGTAAAACAGTCGTTATGAAATCAAACGATAGCCTAGAACTACCAGCTGACAACGACAAAAAGCAAGTATTAGATGTATATATTGCTTACAACGCTCTTGACAATATCAAAGTCGTCAACCGCAAGTACTTCTCATCAGTTCAAAAAGAATTTAAAGAAAATTCAACCTTAAGCGAAGTTCACAACATCTTAGTAAAATCTGACACAGAAAAAACTGCTATGATATTTACCGACCTTGGCAACTGCTATAGAGTACCTGTAGAGCAACTACCAGAAACAAGATTCAAAGACAAAGGTCAACCAGCGTCTTCAGTTATCAAAGGTTTTGTCAAAGGCGAAAAGATTATTGCTATTTTCTCTATTGACGAACAAATGCCAAAAGGCAACCTAATATTCTTAACAAAATACGGTATGATTAAGAAAACAACCGCAACAGAATATAACGTTTCTAAAGCAAACTTTCAAGCTATCAAGCTAAAAGATGACGACAAAGTTATCAATATATCTTTTGAACAAAAAGACACATCACTACTATTTGTTACCGCAGGTGGTATGATACTTAACGCAGACAAGTCTGATGTGCCATTGCAGGGTAGAATATCAGGCGGTGTTAAGGGTATCAACCTTAATGACAAAGATTATTGTATCTCAGCAACACAAGTTACTGACGAAGGCGAAGTTGTCATTATGACCGACCGTGGTTATGTCAAGAGAACACTAATTAGCCAAATAGAAAAAATGGCTCGTTACCGCAAGGGCGTCAAGATATATAGTCTAAATGACAAAGACATAGGTCAAAATTTAGTCTTTGCAGATTATGTAAAACAATCTTTCATAATAGTTGCAAAAACAGACAAAGATGATTATCTATCTCGCAACACCGACCTTATACCTATCGAAGCCCGCACCGGCAAAGGTAAACTTATAGAAAAATCTCGCACAGCTCCGCATATAACTCACGCCTATAAGTACCTAACAGAATAATTTTTAACTAAGAAACTAGACACTCAAATATGAGTGTCTTTTTTTATTTGCATAAAAGCCAAGCTTATTTAATATAGATATTTTGTATATAGTATTGATTGTTGTTTGACAAAAAATCTACTTATTATACAAAATCAGTCAAAGTAAAAATCTTTTATAAATATATAATAAAAAGCGAGGAAAAGATGCAATTTGTAATTGTCAAATCAAAGCACATTAAGTTGTTATTATGCTTAGTACTCATTATGGTTTTATTAGCGATAAACTTTGGGGGAGAAAACGCCCTTGCACAAGTATATTTTAACAAAACCTACCGCAAAGTACCCATATACAGTGTCCAAACTGACCAAAAAGTAGTAGCAATAAGTTTTGATGCAGCTTGGGGAGCAGACAAAACGCAGTCTATTATGAAAGTCTTAAAAGACCACGACTGCAACGCAACTTTCTTTTTAGTTGGTTTTTGGGTAGACAAATATCCCGATATTGTAAAATCTATTTTTGATCAAGGTTTTGATATAGGTACTCACAGCAACACACACCCTGACTTAACGAAACAGTCTGCTGACACTGTCAAACTAGAACTATCAACATCTATGCAAAAAATCACCGCCATCACCAACAACCCAGTAAAAATCTTTAGACCACCATTTGGCGCTTATAACAATACTGTTATAGATGTTGCTTCTTCTCTTGGGCTTACAACTATCCAATGGGACGTAGATTCGCTAGATTGGAAGGGCATACCACATTCTACAATTAGTTCTAATATCTTAACAAAAGTTCACAACGGCTCAATTATCTTGTGCCACAACAACGCAGACCATATTGTAGAGGCGTTGCCGACAGTTCTTTCTTGCCTAAAAGACAGGGGATACAAAGTAGTTAGTGTATATGACTTAATCTACAAAGACAATTACACAATCAATTCTCAAGGTATACAAATAAGTAAAAATTAGTGAGGTTAAATATGAGTTACGAAATGATGGAAAACAACAAAGTATTTTTGACAGGCACAGTGGCAAGCCAAGCGACTTTTAGCCACGAAGTTTTTGGAGAAGGCTTTTATGAACTAGCCTTATCAGTAAAAAGATTGTCTGACCACAGTGATATTATCCCTATCACCATATCAGAAAGATTACTTTCAAAAGAGCAATTTGCTATTGGTCAGCAAGTATCTATAAAAGGACAATTTAGAAGTTATAACAAAATAGTCGAAGACAAAAGCAAACTTATGCTAACAGTCTTTGTAAGAGAAATCGTCGACCTAGACCCTAGTATCAACCCAAACATTATTGAACTAAGCGGATATATCTGCAAACCACCTATATATCGCACAACCCCGTTCAAAAGAGAAATATGTGATGTGTTGTTAGCTGTCAATAGAGCATACAACAAGTCTGACTATTTGCCTTGTATAGCTTGGGGCAGAAATGCACGTTTTATCAAAAACGCCCAAGTCGGTCAAAAAGTATTTTTGTCTGGTAGAATACAAAGTAGAGAATATCAAAAAAAGATAAGTGAAGAAGAAAACTTGACCAAGACCGCTTACGAAATATCTATCTCAAAAGTATCTTTTGGAGAAGAAGAACAACTTGTCGAAAAGCTTAACGCAAGTGATATACTTACCCAATACGATATAGCAGAAGATATCTAATAAAAAAAACTACACTAATTTTAGTGTAGTTTTCTTTGTTTATTATTCGCTCTCTGCTTCGCTAATTAAATCATTTAACATCTTATCTATATCGTCCATACTGTTTTCTGTACTAGACTTTTTAGCACGAGTTGTTTTTGGTTTTGAAGTAGATTTCTTAGCGGTTGTCTTTTTTGTAGTAGACTTTTTAGCAGTAGATTTTTTAGAAGATGTTCTCTTTGATGGCTTGTCATCATCATCGTCATCTTTTTTGGTAGATTTTCTTGTAGTTGATTTTTTAGCAGTAGTAGACTTTCTTGTTGTAGATGGTCTAGGTTGAGTAGTTGTTCTTGTCAAACCTTTCTTCTTAGGTAAGTTAGGTTCTTCATATTCAACTTCGTCTTCTACTTCTTCATCTTCTACTGTTTCTTCAACATCTTCTTGCTCGTCAGTTTCTTCGTATTCTTCTTCGACTTCAGCTACTTCTTCAACAAGTTCTTCGGTTACTTCTTCAGTTTCTTCAATTTCAGGTTGTTTAACTGTTTCAGTTTGTGGTTCTACATCTGGTATGTTAGTGTCTTGTTGTGGGAATTCTTCTATGTCGCTATTTACTTTCATTGGAGCAGGTGTAGTCTTTGGAGTAGGTTTTGATCCAGTTAATTCGTTGTCTATGTCTCTTAGTTCTTGTTGGAATTCAGGTACACGTTCTGGAGCAAATCTTTCTGCAACAACAATAGATACTTCTGGTATGCTACGTTTTACTTGTTTTTCATAAGGCAAGTTTGCAGGGTCGATAACAACTGGGGCAGCTTCTACTTCTTCTGTTTGTGGTTGATAATACGCTTGAGTAGGTTGTTCTACTGGTTGAGTTTCATAAGCAGGTTGAACTGCTTCTTCGGTAGTTTCTTGATATTCTGGTTGTTCTACAAAAGTTTGAGCTTCTTGATATTCTGGTTGTTCAACTTCTTCTACTGCTTCTTCTTGATATTCTTCAACTTGTTCAGTTTGTTGTGGTTGATAATCTTGTTCAAAAGTATCTGCTTGTTCGCTATCTGTATCATCATCAATATCTTCTATGTCGACTGGTTCTGATACAAAAGCATTTGTTTCTTCTGTTTCGTCTTGATCAAAGTTATCTTCTTCAATACTTTCTTCTACTTGTTCAAACTCTTGTGGTTGATAGTAATCTTGAGCTGGTTGTTCAGCTTCAGGTTGATAATAATCATAAGATTCTTGTTCGGCAGTTTCTTCTGCGATAGGTTGTTGAGCATACATTTGTTGTGGTTGAGATAATTCGATGTCGTCATCTTCATCAACGATTGGGGCATCTTGTTCTATATCATCTATATCGCTTGTACCTTGATATGTTGTTTCAACAAACTCAGCTGGTTGTGGGTCTTCTTGATAATAAGTAGTTTCTTCACTAGGTTGAGATTCTGTTTCAACATCTTCTATATCAGTAGGTTGTCCTACATAATCAGTTTCTTGTTCTTGTTCGTAGATAGGTTGTTCTTCATAAGTTTCAGCTTGATCTACTTGTTCAAACTCTTGTGGTTGAGTGTCAACATCTTCAAGGTCGATTGGCTCTTGATTAAAACCATTATATTCTTCTTGATTATCTTCTACTTGTTCGGCAGTTTCTTGTTCAGTTTGTTCTGTTTGATAATACTCTTGAGTAGGCTGATCTATATCTTCAAGTGTTTCAGGTTGACTTTCATAAGTAGCTTGTTCATAAGTAGGTTCAACTGTTTCTTCTGTAGTTTCGTCATAAGTAGGTTGTTCTACAAAGGCTTGAGTTTCTTGTTGATACTCAGGCTCTACGTCTTGTAGTTGTTCTTGATATTCTGGTTGAGCATCTTCAACTGGTTGATAATCTTGACCAAAACTATCTGCTTGCTCGCTAGCGTCAAAGTTAGATGGGGTATAGGTGTCAAAGTTGTCATTGATTATGCTTACATTGGCTTGTGGGTTAACTAGTCTAATAATCTCTGGGTCGTGTTTTAACTCGTCTGACAATACATAATAAGCATCTTTGTTTTCGTTAATAGCAAGCATAGCTATTTGTTTGTTATTTTTAATTTCGTTATTTGCATATTGCAAGCTAAGTCCATCAAATCTAACAAGATTTTCAAAGAAATCAAGATTTGATTTTAGGTCGTTGCTAGCATATTTAACAGCTTCGTTGTTTTGTTTAAATAGATATGTTACAAAGTCTGCGTCGTTTTTTAGAAAATCAGATGCATATTCAAAGTTGGCGATATCTGTTCTTGTTGCTTCTGTAACCATTATGCGGTCGTTTTTAAATTGTGGAGCAACATAGTTTAGTGCTTTGCCGTTTTGCTTGATAGCTTCTAAAGCAACAGTCTTGTCAGCTTTTAGTTTGTTAGATACATACATCAAGCAAGTACCATCAACCTTAACGGCTTTTAGTACAAAGGCTTTGTTAGTTTTTAACTCGTCAGCAGCAAACTCCATTGATTTAGAATTGCGAGATATTGCCATAGACATAAACTCTTTGTCTTTTTTAAGTCTGCTTGGCATATGGTTAAAAGCATAAATATTTTTTGCTACAGCTTCACTTAAGAATTGTTTGTTTTGTTTTAGTCTGTTAGAAGCAAACTCTAATGCTGCTGGGTGTATAGCAATAGCTTTTAAGATATAATCATCATCATCTTTTAGTTCTTCTGCTACCCAGTTTAGTTCGCTTATATCTCTTGTGATAGCTTTTGTAGTAAGTTCTTGGTTAAGTTTTAGTTCGTTAGAAATATGAGAGATAGAGCAGTTAAGTTCGATTGCTTTTGATACAAAAGCTTCGTTGCTTAATAATGTTCTTGTTACTTCTGTTATTGCAGCAGGGTATAGAGCAAGCAAACGTAACATTGTGTTAGCGTCTTCTCTAACTTTGTTTGGTGCAAAGTTAAGCGCTCTAGTATTTTTTCTAACAGCTGCTGACAACACTTCAAAGTCACCTTTTACACCATCAGTAGCATACATATATGACTCCCAGTTGTTTTCAATAGCAGACATAACAATTTGCTTGTCGCCCTTTATGTTGTCTAATGCATAGAACAAGTTTGCACTGTCTAGGCTTAACATTTTTGACATAAAGTTAGGGTTGCCTTTTAGACTATCATCGGCAAAGTTCAAAGAAGTTTTGTTGATGTTGTATGCCTCCATAATAACTTCTTCATCAGCTTGCAAATGATCTGAAGCATATTGCAATGCTAGATAGTTTTGTCTAATAGCGCACAAAACAACGTCTTTGTTATCTTTAAATTGAAAGTTAAGCTTTTCAAGATAAAGACCATTGTTGTTGACAGTAGCTAGTGCAACGTCATAGTCATTTTGCAATTCTTGAACAAAGTAAGGGAAGGTGTTTGCGTTCTCGCTAACTGCAGCCAAAGCAAAAGATTTGTCAGTACGCAAAAAGTCCCCAGCTTGGTTAAGAATCTCTGGCATAACTTTGCTAGTAGCAAGTAAAATGTCAGTGTATTCTCTCTTTTTTTCGAACTTTTTTAGTAAGTTTGGATTGTTAACAATTTTTTTAACAACTTTATCAATATTCATATTTTTAACCCCTAAAATATATTACTAATTTAAATATATAATATATTGCTAGTATTTGTCAATTTATTTACAAATATTGCAAATTTTTTACAATTAAAAACATAAAAAAAGAGCGGTTTTACCGCTCTTATAGGGTATTTTTAATAAAAGTTTTCGACTTTTTGGTCGGGTTTATATTCTGTGCTTAGATTTTTTGATAACTACTATCAAAATTAACCCCAAAACAACACTGACTACAATTAGCAAAATTGCTATAACTATCTCAAAAGTTATACCATCTAGCACTATGTATTTTGTCTCTACATAAGCTGTAGCCACTTGACCTTCGTTGTCGATATATTTTATCTCGCAGTATTTTGCTTGTTTGTCATAATTTTTTACAAGTCTAACTCTTGTACCATCTAACAAAACTTGAGTTGTTATTAGTTTGTACTTGTCGCCAACCTTGGTGTATAGGTTGACAAATTCTAACTCGCTAGTGATTTTTATAGTAGCATTTGGTTTGATTGCTTGAGCATCTTTTGTAGTGTTAAATGTCACTACAGAAGCAGTTGTTACATATCCTACTTGGTCATTTTCTAGTTCTATCTCAAAAAAGCTCATATTTTGATAATCATTATAACCAAGTATAAGTTTGGTTGCTTTTATGCTAGCACCTGAAGATAATGGTGTGTCTAAAGAAATACTTGCAGTTTGACCTTGGGTTGCTTTTAGAGTAGTAGGGTATTTGTATATAACCGCTTGTGGAGTAGATATAATATAGTTGTCTTGTTCTATATCAAATCTTGTCATATCAACTTTTGTTAAGTGGTTTTTGTTGATATACATAGTTTCGTTATAGTTATGTTTGTTGGTTACCATACAGTACCAAAAGTCTTGACTATCATCAAGAACAATAACAAAGTCTCCACTATTTAGTGTCATATAAGAAGACAATGTATATGGGTAGTTATAAGCAATAGCACTATCTTTTATAGTTGCTAGTTGTACCCCTTGAGTAAAGTTAGTAGTATCTAAATAATCAGTAGGCTTTTCAAAACTCGACAAGTGGTCTACAAAATTTGTCTCTAGAGTTTTGATAGAGTTGTCTGTATCATCTAGCACAAATACCTTGCCACTAATTTGGTTAAAGACAAAAGCATTTGTTGTGTTAGCTTCTAACACATATTGTTCAGAAACTTGATAATCTGGACCAGATAGTTTTGTTATTTGATTGTTTTTTTGATAAAAATATAAGTTGTTTAAATAATCTATCTCTACATCATCATAAGTTGCTGTTATGTCGTAGTTGTTTTTTATAACCATATTTTGGCTATCAACTATAGTCACGCTATCAGTATTAACGATTATCAAACTCTCGCCTGTGGTAGAAACTAACAATCTGCTAGTTTGATTAATATCCAAGTCTTGTATGTCGGCTTTAATAAAGTTATCGTTAACCAGTTTTAACAAACAGTTATTAAGCCCATCACTAGACAAGTGTAGAGCATATAAGTCACCGTATGTATCAACCACAATGCTAGTTATGTTATAAAAAGGATAGTTTAGGTTATTTTCGTTATAACTATCATAAGACCCTAGATAATTACCTTGATAGTCAAATATCTTTATAAAATCGTTATTGCCCATAACAACATAAATAGTTTGGTTGTCACAAGCAACAAGGGTAGGGTTTGTTACACTGTCATCTAAATAACCCTTTTTGCCAAAACTATATACTTGCAAGTTTTCTTGGTTGACGATACGTATATGGTTGTTGTCAGTATCCGCCACCAAAAGGTTGTTGTCATAACTTACAACGTCTATGTTTTTGCCATAACCACTATTTTGTTCAGTAAACTCTACATCAGCATAAGCTTGGGTGCTAGTACAACATATCGCACAAACAACACTTGCCATAACTAATGTTAGTAGGCAAACAATCTTCTTTAGCATAATAATCTCCTAGTATTTATTATATATTTAACAATCTATTTTGGCAACAAAATACAATCTTTTGTTTAGTTTGTTATCAAAATTAATCAAAAAGCCTACTTGCTATTTGTTATATAAGATATTCGACAAAAAAATTTTAAAAAAGACAAAATTTTTGTCACTAAAAAGTAAAATATGACAAACAGTTGTCATAATAAATGTGTTATTATCGAACAAACGTTTTAAAAGTGTTCTAAAAACCCTTTCACTATTATTTTGCTTTAACCCAAAAACAAGTCTGTCACTTGACTGTTTTTTGCAAAATAACCAACAACATTTTTAAAACTGCGGGGAGGATACAATGCAAATATATATTATTAGTAAAGCCTTTTTGGGCATATATAGATATCTTAATGCTTTGACAAAATCTATCGATAGAGTAGTCAAGGTAAAAAGTGTCAATTCGTCTAGTTTTTATGATTATTACAAATCAAACACTATGGACCAAACCAACGAGATTATGGCACTAATCAACAAAAAAATTACCCTAATAAATATTAAGGTAATAGTAGACAAAATATTGCAACAGCTAAATTGCGAACAAGCCAGGGTTTTAACCCTAAAATACATCGATAATATGCCATCTGCACAAATTAGCGAGCTATTACAAGTCAATAGTCGTACATATTTTAGACGAGCAAACATAGCCATCAAAGAGTTTGAAAAACGCCTAGAACTATACTTTAATAACAACCCAAGTTTGTACAAGTCTATCATCAACGAACCTTGGATAAACAAACTAGTTTCTTCATATACCAAAAACACAAAAGTAAACTGCGAAATAGATGGTAGCTTTATTTACAAAACACTTATAAAACATCTAAAGTCAACTTCAGCCTAAAGTTCGTTATCTTCAAAGTAATCATCTTTTTTTAGACGTTGACTTTTTGCTAAGCGTAGCGGCTTAAACAACAAATACACCAACATCACACTTGGCAAACATACCGCAACTATAAGCAGAGTCTTGATAGTGTCGTTTTGTTGCAAGTATTGTATATAAGACTCGCTATTAGACACAAACGGATTGTCACAACTATCCAAAGATTCTGTATTAACATCAACATTAGTTAGCATATCACACAAACCTGCATAGACATAGCCTGTGCAGGTTTCATTGTTTTTGGTGTATACGGCATAGTACCACACGTTGCCACGATTATATATAAGTTCTTCTCCCACAACACTACCGAGATATACGATAGCTTTGTCAATAGGTAGAGTGGTAGTGATAGTGCTGGTTTTTGTAGGGGTGTTTCTAAGTACAGCCCCGTCAGAAGAAAATATCCTAAAAGTCGCCTTATCCATAAAAGGCTTTTTTGGTGTACCTACTACAGGTTGAAGACCGCCTTCTTTTACATAACCTATTATGCCACAATATTCTACCTTGTATATATTGTTCTTATAGTCTAACAGCTTAACAAAATATGTGTTAGGCAGTTCAAACATAACCGTATTACAAGCCTGTTCTTTGTATATATAGGTGTCTTCTTTTATTATTCGTGCATAAGCTGGGTTAGTTTTTGTTGTGCTTAGCATCAAACTTAATAACAAACAAATTATCTTCATATTATCCTCATAGCCTAGTGTATAGCCTAACTAAAAAATTATATTATCTATTTTTGTCAAATAAGGAGTTTTAATGAATGTTAATATTATTGACAGGTTAAACAAAATCAATAACGAAATAAAAAGACGTAAAAATAATAACAAACTGCAATATTACAACACACAACCGGGCAAAATACACAAAAAACAACTGCTATTTCACCAAGACCCGCACAAAAATCGTTGGGTATTTGGTGGCAATCGTAGTGGCAAAACTGAATGCGGTGCTGTAGAAGTAGTATATATGGCAAGGGGTTGTCACCCATATAGAGACAACAAGCCTGACACTATCGGCTGGGTAGTATCATTGTCGACGCAAGTTCAACGTGACGTAGCTCAGCAAAAAATACTACATTATCTCAACCCAGACTGGATATACGATATAGTTATGCTCAGTGGCAAAAAAGACAACCCCAAAGGCGGTGTTATAGATTATATCCAGATAAAGAATACCTTTGGCGGTATTAGTACGATAGGGTTTAAAAGTTGCGACCAAGGTAGAGAAAAGTTTCAAGGGGCGTCGCTAGATTATGTGTGGTTTGACGAAGAACCACCCGAAGATATCTACCAAGAATGTCGTATGAGAGTGTTAGACAAATGTGGCGATATATTTGGTACTATGACACCATTAAAGGGTCTAACTTGGGTGTATGACCAAATATACCTTAACGCCAACAATGACCCGCAAATTTGGTCAGAACATATCAATTGGCACGACAACCCATTTTTAGACCCTGAGCAAATCAAACTCTTAGAACAGTCTATGTCCTATGACCAGCTAGAGAGCAGAAAGTACGGCAAGTTTGTCGGTGGCGGCGGGTTGGTTTATAGTGAGTTTGACCCACAAGTGCACGTTATAGAACCATTTGATGTGCCAACCGAGTGGTATGATACGATATCTATTGACCCAGGACTACACAACCCCTTAGCTTGTCACTGGTACGCAGTAGATTATGACGGCAATGTTTATGTTATAGCAGAGCATTTTGATAAGGACAAAGACATTATATACCACGCCAACTGTATCAAAGAAATCTGTCGCAAACTCAACTGGCAGGTCAGTTCTTCTGGCAATTATCAAGCCCTTATCGATAGTGCCGCAACACAACGTACACTTGCTAGTACTAGGTCGGTTGTAGATTTGTTTTATGATAATGGTATCTCTGCCAACCCAAAAGTCAACAAAGACCTATTTAGTGGCATTTCTAGGGTAAAATCCTACCTAAAAGATGCCACCGGTCGAGCCAAGCTATTTATATTTGCATCTTGTACCAATTTAATTAGAGAAATAAAATCATATTATTGGTCAGCAAATGACGTCCCATACAAAAGAGACGACCATTGCCTTGACGAACTTCGTTATTATATTATGTCAAAACCACAACCAACCAAACAGCCTTGTCACAAGTCAGCCATACAACTAGACAAAGAAAAGTTGTTTCGCAATCTAAAAAACCACAATTCAAGCCTACGCTATCATCGATAGTGTGGGCTTTTTACATAAAAGGAGCATTATGAAAAAGACAACCAAATCCACAAAAAATATTAAGCCTACCACTGATGACCAAGTCATAAAACAAGCTCTTTATAAAAAAGCTATGGGGTATACCAGCCAAGAAATTATCGAAGAATATATCTCTCAAGACGACAATCTTATCTTGTCCAAACGCAAAGTCACCAGCAAAGAAGTCCCGCCAGATATCCCCGCAGTAAAAACTCTTATAGAACTTATCGGCATACAAGACAATATCTCTACATTAACCGACCAACAACTAATCCAAGAAAGGGACAAACTCTTAAAACTTCTTCAAAACGAACAAACGGAGACTATCCAAAATGAATAAAACGTGCCATTTTTGCAACAAATCCGCCAAAACTTTTTGTATAAACAACACCGCCTTGGCACTTTGTACTAGTTGTCAACTAGACCTGTATAAAGCACTCGCAAAAGGTATCATACCAAAAAGTCCAACCAACATTTTTATAAAACAAAAGGAACTTAAACTAAATGAAAAATAAACTCGAACAAAAACAAAAAGAAATTATCCAACAACTTATATCTTCAGTCAAGCAAGACTTTCACTCTCGCCAACAAGAAAGAAAAACCTTCGAAGCACAGTGGCGTCTTAACAGCAACTTTCTTATGGGCAATCAATATTGTTCTATCAATCCCCTTAACGAAGTAGAAGATTACGAAAAGCAATACTTTTGGCAAGAAAGAGAAGTTTTCAACCACATTGCACCCTTGTTTGAAGCACGCTTTTCTAAATTGTCTCGTGTTAGACCTAAGATGAAAGTTGTCCCTTCTAGCACTCAAGAAAACGATATAAAAATCGCTAAAATGAGCAAGGACATTATCGATAGCGTCTACCAAAAATTAAACCTAGCAGGTGTTATCCAAGAAGTAACAAAATGGAGCGAAATCTGTGGTACAGGTTTTTACAAAATTATCTGGAACAACATCGGTGGCAAAACCATCGCAAAAGACAAAAACGGACAACCCGTATACGAAGGCGAAGTTCAAGTAGTAGCTGTCCCACCATACGAAATCTTCCCCGAAAGTAGTTGTAGCGGTAGTGTAGAAGACTGCGCAAGTATTATCCACGCCAAAGCCTACAATATAGAAACCATCAAAAACATCTGGGGTGTTGACGTAGAGCCAGAAGATATCGACGTATTTTCTCTACAAAACTCTCAGGTTACAGGTGGGTTAGGTTATAACTCAACCGCAACCAAACTTGTCAACTCTACAAAAACAAATCAAGCCATCGTCATCGAAAAGTACGAAGCCCCAACAGTAAAATACCCAAACGGTAGATTGATAATCGTATGCCAAGACAAATTACTTTATCTTGACGAACTACCATACCTTAACGGTATCGATGGTAAACGTGGTTATCCATTTGTTAGACAAATATCTAACGAACAAGCAGGTTGTTTCTGGGGTGCAAGTATGATAGAGCGTATTATACCAGTACAGCGTGCCTACAACGCAGTAAAAAACCGCAAACACGAGTTTCTCAATAGATTATCTATGGGCATTTTGACAGTAGAAGATGGCTCAGTAGATACTGACAACCTAGAGATAGAAGGTCTTTCTCCAGGCAAAGTACTAGTATATAGACAGGGTTCAAACCCACCTAGCATTATGACCAATAGCAGTGTGCCAGCAGACTTTACTACAGAAGAACAACGTCTGCTAGAAGAGTTTACCGAAATAAGCGGTATTAGTGAAATTCTCCGCAACAATTCAGTCGTGGCAGGTAATTTAAGTGGTACAGCTTTGCAACTACTTATAGAACAAGACAATTCTCGTCTTACTTCTACAGCTGACAATATCAAACTAGCCGTAAGAGACGTTGCCCGTCATATACTTAGACTATACAAGCAATATGCCTTAACACCACGTCTAGCTCGCCTTAACAATGACGAAGGCGGTGTAGATATGTTTTATTTTGTCAACAATGACATCTCTAGCGAAGATATCGTATTTGAAACAGAAAACGAAATCGGCGAAACCCTTGCTCAAAAACGCAGTATGATATTTGAACTTCTTAACGCTGGTCTACTTAATGACCAAGATGGCACTATGTCCAACTCTACCAGACACAAAGTTTTAGAAATGTTAGGCTTTGGCATTTGGGAAAATAGTGTCGATCTAAAAACTTTACAAATAAAATATGCCGACAAAGAAAACTTAATGCTAATCACCAATCCTCGTCAAGTAGAAGTAACTGACATTGACGACCACGAATTACACATCAACGAACACATAGGTTTTATGTTAACCAAAGAGTACGAAGAGTACAAAGACAAACAACCAAATATAAAAGACAAATTCTTAAATCATATTAGACTGCACAAGACTTATCTTGAGCAACAAACTAAAGGAGAATAATTATGGACAACAACAATATTTTGGAACAACCACCACAAGACTTGCCTTGCCACCAAGGTGTAGCTACACAACAAGATAATGGGTGTGACAGCAATCTTAACGGCTCCAAATCTTTAGGCAAATTCAAAGACCCACAAGCATTGCTTAATGCATACAACAACTTGCAGAGCGAGTTTACAAAAAAGTGCCAGTCTTTAGCCGAAGTATCAAAACAACTAGAAGAAAACAAACAATCTAAGACCTTGCCTTCTAGACAAACCTTGTTAGAAAAAGAATTTGACGAGTTTATAAAAACAAACACCAAATTTGCCACTAACAAACAAGAAATACTCTCTCAAGTATCTAGTGAGTGTGACGACACAAAACAAGCCTTACTTGACGCAGTATCTCATTTTGCTATAGACAACTACTGCACAAAAGCCGACCTAATTAAAGACCCAAACTTTTTGCAACAATATGTCTATAGTGACCCAACAATCAAACAAACAATCATTCAACAATATTTTGACAACATAACTCTAAACAAATCGCCCAACGTTATTGCTACGCACGTTGGCTCTCAAAGTGTCCTTACACCAAAAACAAAACCAACAACCCTTACCGAAGCGGGCAATATTGTTAGGTCAATGTTTGGAGAATAAAGGAGAACATTATAATGGTAACATTAACCAGCGCACAAGACGCCCTAAAGACAGTTTACCTTGGGGTAGTTAGCGACCAACTTAATATCAGTGCAAACCCACTTTTATCAAAAATCAAACAAACCAGCCGTGACGTTTGGGGCAAAGAAATTAGAAAACTAGCTCCTTATGGTATCAACGGCGGTATCGGTGCTGGCACAGAAGAAGGCTCTTTGCCTAATCCAGCATCAAACAACTACGTTCAATTTGTTTCAACTCTAAAAAACTTGTATGGCACTATCGAACTTAGCGACAAAGCCATCAGAGCATCTCAACACAACGCAGGTGCTTTTGTCAACTTGCTTAACGACGAGATGGAAGGCTTGATCAAAGCTAGCTCTTTCAACCTAGGTCGTATGCTATATGGTGACGGTTCTGGCAAATTAGCAACTGTCACTACTGCAGCTACAGCTAGTACTTTGTGTACAGTTGACAATGTCCGCAACCTTATGGAAGGTATGGTTGTAGACTTCTATCAAGATGGTCAAGTAGTAGAAGGGCTAAAAGCCGTAAGAATACTTGCTATAGATAGAGAAAATAAACAAATCAAAATCAACTCTTCAACTCTACCAGCACAAACAGCCGAAATCTATGTTCAAGGTTCAAAAGACCAAGAAATCACAGGTCTTGGCTCAATCTTTGCCAAAACTGGCACTTTGTATGGCGTAGACAAAGCAACCCATACTTGGATGAACCCATACATCTCTACTTCAGAAAGTATCGATGACGAAGTTATCCAAACAGCCATCGACAACCTAGAAGAAACAACTGGTAGTGTAGTAGACTTTATTACTTGCTCAGCAAAAGTAAAAAGACTATACCAAAAATACCTTCAAAACTTTAGACGCAATGTCGACGTTATGGAGCTAAATGGCGGATACAAAGCTATCTCTTACAATGGTATACCACTTATCGCAGATAGATTTGTAGCTGACGATACTATGTATCTACTAAACACCAGCGAGTTTAACTTGCATCAACTATGTGATTGGAAATGGTTAGAAGACCAAGACGGAAAAATCATCAAACAAAACGCAGGTTATCCTACTTACAGTGCAACTTTAGTAAAATATGCAGACCTTATTTGCAACAAGCCAAATGGCCAAGCAAAAATCTCTGGTATCACTGCTAGCGCACAATAATATCTATAAGGCAGACATAATCTTGTCTGCCTTTTTTTAAAAAAAAGGAAAATAAAAAATGTCACTTATCAAAATAACCAACGATATGTTTAACATTGCTAAACGTATAAGAGCAATCGACCCCTATTATTATGTCGTATATGACACCAAAGCCCAAGTTTATCAACTGCATCACTCTAAGCAAAAATACTCTACATTTTGTCTTACCTTGGGCAAAACTCTTGATAAAAGGGCAGTGCAAAAAACACTCAAAACAAAACAAGGCAACTTTGACAAAATTTTTAAACAGATAGAACTAGATAACTATCTTATAAAAACCAAGTCAACACAACTTATCATAGACAAAGCTACAGCCAAGCTAAAAAACTATACCGATTATCTTAACTATAGTACAAAAACTATCAATTTTGACCAAGTTGACTAAAAGGAGATAAATATATGACAACTCAGCAAGTATTATCTCTTGCAGCGGTTTTTTTAAATAAACAAGAGTTGTTGCCGCTAATAGAACAAACTCAACAACCAGCTGACAATATCGAAAGCAAACATTATGAGTTGTTGCTAAAAAGTCTTAACCTATGCTACCAAGAGATAGCCCTAGATTATTTGCCATTACTTTTTAAACAACAGCTTTTGATACAAAACAACAAAATTTTTATAGATGACTTGCAAAAACAACCAAAAGACATCTACGCTATTTCAAGTCTAGACCAGTCAAAAAACTATAAGTTCAAAGTCTACGATAACTATATCGACACCAATGTCAACGGCAACGTCAACATAACATATAGTTATGTACCAGACGAGTTGACAATCACAAGTGATATCAACAACTTCGCCGGTAGAATTTCTCTTAAGTGTCTAGCTATGGGTACAGTCGCAGAGTTTTGTTATATCTTGGGTCTATACGAAGACGCAGCCTTGTGGGAGCAGCGCTACAAGAGTTTGCTCAAAATAGAAACTCGCAAAAAAGCAGACCTAAAGTTGCCTACTAGGAGGTGGTTGTGATGTTTTATGACAACACCTTGCCTACAAAAAAATTAAAATATGTAGACTTAAAACTTGAGCCTTTTAGCGTGGGACAAAATAGTGACCTAGACCCTAATATCCTAAAACTATCCAAAGCCCAACAGTCATACAACTATAGATACGACAATGGTGCCTTAAAACAAGGATATGGTTTTAGGTCGATGACCTTGCCTAATTCGGAGACGTCAACCGACCCTAGCGAAAGACAAGTTTTGTTTGACAAGGGCAGTGATATATTGGGGCTATGGCATTACAAATTCTATAGCGAAACTTATCAAAAAAAGCAACACTCTTTTGTAGTGTATTGCAAAGACACCAACTTGTACTGGTTCAAAACTTTTGTCGATGACCCATACTTGCACCCATTGTATGACAAAACATTGCAATCAAAACCTACCGTTATTAATTACCGTTTAAACGGTAGAGATATACTTATCTTTTGTACGCCAGAAGATGGTATGTTAGTGTGGGATTGTGACATTATGCCTTACTCTGTGGCCACTGCACCGACCATAAGGTCGATGTGTTTGCACAAAGATAGATTGTTTGCAATAGTGCAAGATATGCCAAGTACCATAAGATATAGCAAAAACTTAGACCCGACCAACTGGTTAGTAACGGGAGATGCAGAAGATTCGGGCGTTATAGCCATATCCGACCAAATGGGCGATATGAACAAAATCATTAGTTTTTTAGGCTATATTTACATTTTTAGAGATTATGGCATAACCAAACTTGCCTTCTACGACGAAAACGGAGAATACACAATTTCACAGCTATATTACTCTGGTAGCAGAATCATACCTGACACCGTCACCGTATGTGGCAACAAGATATTTTTTATGACCAATGACGGTATATATTCTTTTGACGGTATCAACACAAAAAAACTAACCTTAGATATTTTGTCTATGATGCCAAGTTTCAATGACAAAGCAGTTGCTTGTTTTCACGCTGACAAATATTATCTTGCCTGCAAACTTAACTACAACGACGACCAGACTATCTTAGACGAGACCAACGATGATTGTATCAACAATACCTTAATCGTGGTTGATGTCAAGAGTGGGGCGTTTACATTAACACGTGGTATAGACATATCTAGTATGCTTAGTGTAGAAGAAGAAAATATCTCAAAGATATTTTTTTGCAAACGCTGTTCAAACTCAGACAAAGTTTCTGAGCTTACTTTTGACGGCAACTATTATGACCAGCCTATGCCAAAAGTTTGGCGTTCGACCTTGAGCGACTTAGGGTATATCGACCAAGCAAAAATTGTCAAAGAGATTTTTATTCGCACACTATATGATTGCAAGTTGCAACTAGTCACAACATCTTATACCAAGACCTATGACCTAAAAGGTGACTTGTCACCACAAAGACTTAGAGTCAATATAAAAGACAAACTTATCGGTATCAATATTATTTCTTATACACAAGCAGACATTTCTTGCCCAACTATAAGAATAGGTCTGGGGGTGTAGTATGTTAGACATAACAACAGACTATGGCAAACAAGCCTATCTTATGTGCGAAGACTTGGCAACGCAACTTAACTTTCTAAAAAACAAACAATCATCTAACTCAAACTCTAGTGGAGATTCTTCTACAGATACTTCTACGCCTAGTACCAACACGCAAACAATGTTAGAACTGCTCGGTGGTGTCGCTACAGGCACTCTAAAAAAACGATACCTTACCTATAAGCCAACTGCCAACCAATCTTTTAACTATACAGTTTTGTTAAAAGTAACCAACGCATCACAAGATGGTCAGTTTGATGCCCATATATTTTTTGATGGCAATCTAGTCGCCAAAAAGGTCTTTATGGTATCCGGTACAAAAGCCAACGTCTTGTTTGATTTTCAATATTTATCACCAACAGGCGAGATAGAAGTAGAAATTTTTGTTTCGTCTGGTATAGAGACTACAGAGTTTTGCCTAGACCAAATTATAACTATATCTAACGACCCAGCTCTTACGTGTGACTATCCTAACAGACACGACGACGATGCCTGCAACAAATTATCGCTTAGCTTTTTGGGTGAACCTAACAAATATGGTTTAAACAACGCCTATTCTGTCGCTTTTGAACAAGACGATATGTTATATACCAGTTTACTCGAAGCCAAACATTTTGATATAGAGAGACTGACCTTTTATGCTAAGTCGTCACCATACAACTTCAATGCTTTTTCTACCATAGAGACATTGAGTGATGGTAGTGTAGGGTTTGGTAGTGGGGCTATGAGTTATTCTACATCTAGTCGTACCTATTGCTACAACCACAATACAAAAGCACAAAAGGCAACTTCTATGTACTTACAGTATGCCGACGTTGCGCCATTTAGTCTTAGTAGCAACACAAGTATAGAAACTCAAGGCATAATGAAATATAACCAAGCCTATGCCTATGACGTTATGTCTCTTAA
>JAZUPV010000007.1:0-2534 GCA_045605365.1 Clostridia bacterium | reverse complement strand
TCCAGCAGGCAACTGCGAATGGTTTTATCAAGAAAATAAAGCAAGTATGCAAGCTCCGGGTTGGCTATCAAAAAAAGGTTTGACAGCCTATGAGTATCCCTTTACTCGTGGTGTCAATATGAACGAAAATACAGCCATTGCACTTGGTGAGAAGGCAAAAGAGCATGGTGTAGAAATTAGTGTTCACGCACCGTATTATATTAACTTTGCCGGTACTGACGAAGTATTACTAGAAAAATCTTATGGCTATATTTTAAGTTGTTTAAAATACCTTAGATTATTGGGTGGCAAACGTTGTGTATTTCACCCAGGTACTTGTGGTAAGATGCCTAGAGAACAAGCGTATGCTTTGTTAAAAGAACGTATAAAAGAACTTGTCAAACGTGTTAAAGAAGCTGGCTATGGAGATATGTATCTTTGTCCAGAAACTATGGGCAAGAGTATGCAACTAGGCAATTATAAAGAGATTGCTGAGATTTGCCAGTTTGATGAGTGTTTGATACCTACTATAGATTTTGGTCATATCAATAGTTTTGAAAATGGCTGGTTAAATAGTAGTGAAAATTTTGAACAATTAATCAAATACCTTATTGATAATATAGGTATTGAGAAAGTTAGAAAAATGCACGTGCACTTTTCAAAAATAGAGTACGGTGCAAAAGGCGAGATAAAACATCTTACTTTTGAAGACGGTACTTATGGTCCGCGATTTGAAGATCTAGCACCAGTATTAAAAAAATACAACTTACAACCTTTTATAATATGCGAATCTAGCGGTTCTCAAACCAAAGACGCTATTATTATGAAAGAAATTTACGAAAATACTATACTTAACTAATAAAAATATGTTACAATATTATTAGATATATATTTATAAAAACTTTTTTGGAGGAAAATTTATGATATTAGCAGGAGATTTTAGAAAAGGCGTAACTTTTGAAAAGGAAGGCAAAGTTTATACAGTTGTTGACTTCCAACACGTTAAACCTGGTAAAGGCGCAGCTTTTGTTAGAGCAAAAATCAAAAACGTAGTTACTGGTCAAGTTTTAGAAAGAACTTTTAACCCATCAGAAAAATTTGAAGTAGCTCACATTGAAAACAAAGAGCTTCAATACCTTTACAACGAAGGTGGTCTATACTACTTTATGGATAATGAAACTTATGACCAAGTTCCATTTAACCGTGACCAAGTAGAAGACGCTCTACAATTTATCACAGAAAATATGAACGTAACAGCTCAATTCTACAAAGGTGTTGCTTTCTCAGTAGTTCCACCTACATTTGTAGAACTACAAATTGTAGAATGTGAACCAGGTATTCAAGGTGATACTTCTAAAGCAGGTAACAAACCAGCTACACTAGAAACTGGATACGTTATCCAAGTTCCACTATTTGTAAACAACGGTGAAAGAATCAGAGTTGATACTCGTACTGGAACATATATGGAAAGACTTTAATCTTAATTTTATAAATAAAACACTTCAGTTTTTGCTGAGGTGTTTTTTTGTGCTATTTGTCGTTTTGTGGGGTGTTTGGTCGTTTAATCATTTATAGCGACTGTCTACAATAAAATATATAAAAATCATATATAAGGTGAGTTATGAAAGATTTGTTACCAGACAAGTTGTATCAAGCAGTTTTAAAAACTCCACAAGACAAGCTTAACGAAATACGTCTAAGGCTTGGGCAGGGGGTTGTTGTTGATATTTGTTCTAAAAAATATTATCTATCAACAGATGGCTTGACATCTAAAGAAGAGGATTCTATTTTTGTAGACCTTGATATAATGTATGACGTCATAAAACGCGCTAGCGAACACTCTATCTACGCAGTCAACAATCAGTTAAAACAAGGATTTATAACCGTTTTAGGTGGCATTAGGCTCGGCATTTCGGGCGAAGTAGTGTATGACGGTGATCAGGTAAAAACTATTAAAAATTTTAACGCTATTAATATCCGTATACCACACGAAATCAAGAATTGCAGCTTAAATGTTTTTAACTATATAGTTGAAGAAAGTTTTTGCAATACTTTGGTTGTTGCGCCGCCAGGTTGTGGCAAAACAACATTTATAAGAGATGTTATCTATCAGCTGTCTAATCAAAATTATTGCTACAACGTGTTGTTGGTAGACGAAAGGTGTGAAATAGCTAACTGTCACAATGGTAAGCCGCAATTAGACATAGGTAAATTTGCTGACGTATATAGTTGCTGTGACAAACAGTTTGGTTTTGAAAATGGTGTAAGAAGTATGCGTCCAGACATTGTAGTTACTGACGAACTTGCAACCCAGCAAGATATATGTTCTATAGAATATGTAGCCAACTGTGGTGTAAAAGTTCTTTCTAGTGTTCACGCAAGTAGTATAGAAGATTTAAAAACTAAACCTTACTTTAAAGATTTGTTGTCAAATAAGGTTTTTAAAAGATATATTGTGCTCTCTAATAAAAATGGTCCCGGTACATACCAAGGAGTCTATGACGAAAATCTTAGACTTATAGCGTATTAAATAAGGTTTTGTATGAAGCTAATTG
>JAZUPV010000006.1:0-2341 GCA_045605365.1 Clostridia bacterium | reverse complement strand
CAGCAACGTATTACTTGTTGTTTTTTCATTATTATTTTTCCTTAAAATTTGTTATTATTCTTCCAAATATCCTGGATAAGTTTCTTGAATATGTGTTATTGGTAAAGTGTCACCCATGCCTTCTCCATAACATTGATAAGCACCCATGACTAGATGTGTTGCACATTTAACAACTATATCATTTTGAATAGTAGACGTATAAAGAAGGACGCCACCACCGTAAATATATATTTCTTTTATACAGTCAAATTTTGTGCGCAACTGTTGAAAATGTTTTGGTTGGTCAACAGTAGACATTCCAATTGCAAATGTAACTCCTAAATGTTTTGGAGCAACAATCACGTCAAAGTCTTCTTTAATAGAGCAAAATATTGTTGAAGACACACTAAAAATCGCCTTGTTTCCAATATTATCTGGAAGAATCAGCCATGTTTTTCCATCTATTTCTTTCATATACTTTTTATACCAATTAGCATTAACATAATCATCAATATAAATATTTTCATCGTATACTCTGTATATGAAATCCTTTCCACAATACACGTTTGTTCCAAAAGCATTCATACTGAAGGCTTTTTGTCGCGCTGCACCAAGTGGATATAAGAAGAAACACAAAACAAAAGACAATATCGCGCCAGTAAAAGCAGTAAATGGAATTAAAATATTCCAAATAGTTTTTGTTGGATATTTTTTAGGATGAATACTAACCACACAAATTGTAGATATCAATAATAAACCTACAA
Organism: Clostridia bacterium; assembly: GCA_045605365.1. Classification (GTDB taxonomy): domain Bacteria; phylum Bacillota; class Clostridia; order Christensenellales; family UBA1242; genus CAKVLS01. The sequence continues at coordinate 1,598 of JAZUPV010000006.1, read as the reverse complement.
ATATTACAAAACAAATAAATAGTGGACTCGAAGCAAACCAAGTTTGTGGAATAAAAACTATGGAAAAACTTAATATTGCAAATATGTATGGTAGCAATAAGAAAGTATTATATAACCATTTTTCTTTTTTGCGGTGTGGGTTTGTTTGTAGGTCGTGCCATCGAGATTTTTTTAGGTCTTTTGTACGTTGTTTTCGTATACGTTCAAACTCCGCAAAGTTATCTACGTCGTCAAATGCTTGTAGCACTTTTTGTTCTTTTTGTGGTTTTAGTAGTTTTGTTACGCCATCTGTGATTGTTACTAGATAACCTAACTTACCAGCATCTACCCCTTGGACAAAGGTATTGCTTACTTTTGGCATATCATAAGGGTTCATATCTTTAAACACTGGTATAAAGCAGCCTGTTGGCAAGTCTTTGTCATTATTCATACGGTCGATAAATCTTGACCATTCGTTGCGGACCCAGTTAGCTTCGACATTTTCTTTGCTGGTGCCGACTAAGATAAATATTTTGCAAGTGTGTAAAGCTTTGAATATGATTGGTTCGTACTCGCTACCTAGTCTATCTTCAAGTGATTTTTCTGCAAAAAACACTTTGTAATTTTTTGCAGATAGTTCTTCATAAATTTGTCTAGCTATTAGAGAATCTTCTGTTTTGTCACCCTTTTTGTCATTAGCTTTGTATGAGATAAATACATCATAAGATTCTTCGTTTTTTAGTTGTCTTTCGATAGCTTTTTGCAGTTTGTCGATTTCTTTTGCTTTTTGCTCAATGACAGCTTTTTGTTCGTCGCTAGCAAGGGTTATTAATGTTTGATAATAAGGGTCTTCTAAGATACTTTTGAAATGTGCTCTATGGCAAGTTGGCACTAATTTGCCTGTATAGGTATCTTTGACATATTCGATACCATATTCTGCAAGTAGTAAACCTTCGTATGCAGATAGTTCATTAGAGTCTTTTTCTAAAACAAACTGATAGCTTTTTATTGCTAGGTCATAGTTAAAGTTTTCTCTATACACATAGGCAGAGTTAAGCATAGATATAATTTCTTCGTCTTGACGTGGTAAAATCACATTAGAACCACAATGGTTACATACACCTATACCTTTGCCGTTGTTGACTACATCACTAGAACCACAACTGCAGCAACGTATTACTTGTTGTTGTTTTTTCATAAGTAAAACCCCTTGATTAAATTATTATTTTAAGAAACCCTTGATAATACGCGCTTCGGCTTCTTGTTGAGAAAGCCCTAATGACATAAGTTTAGTCATTTGTTCACCGGCAATTTTGCCAATGGCGGCTTCGTGGACAAGTGTTGCGTTGACGTCTTTTGCAACAATCTTTGGTGTAGACTCGATAACAGCTTTATCCATAAGTATACCGTCGCACTCTACGTGACCGAAGCACTCATTGTTGCCGATAATGTTTGAGACAAATTTTTGTTTTGATTTGTCTTTTGCTACACTTCTGCTGATAACTTCTACACTACTGTTTTTGCCTTTTAGGTCAACATCAAACTTAGTATCAGCAAGTTGTTTGTCTGTGGTTAAGATTTTTTCTTTTATTACTAACTTTGTATCGTCGTATAATGTG
>JAZUPV010000005.1:0-1879 GCA_045605365.1 Clostridia bacterium | reverse complement strand
GTTGTGATTTAGACTGTGACAAGTTTATCTTTGTAGGGTCAGCGGGGTCATTGGTAAAAGATGTTAGTATCGGCGATATTATCATACCGACAACATCTATCTCGCTAGAAGGTGCTTCTTTGTATCTATACGATAAGATTTCTCCTGACAATATGTTCAAAACAGCCACTTCTAACTCATCACTAAAAGCACAAGTTACACAAACCTGCGATAGTTTGGGTATCAAGCACCAAGACCAACTAGTTGTAAGTGTAGACAGTGTCCTTGCGGAGTATAGCCACTTAGACCAACTAAAACAAACGGGCGCCAAGGTTGTTGAGATGGAGACATCTGTATTTTTTAAAGCGATGGATATTGTCAACAAAAGAGCTTGCGCAATACTTGTTATTTCAGACAATTCTGCCTGTGGTCAAAGTTTGGTTGGTAGTTCTGAAGAACAATATGCAAAATATAGTTCTTCGCGCAAAAACTTGTGCCGTATAATAACAAATATTTTATAATTAATAAACTATGTCTATATGGCATAGTTTTTTTTATCAAAATAATTTAACAAAACATATCGGTATGATATAATACAACTATATAGGAGATATACTTATGATACGCAACGGTACAATGCAAGATTATCAACAAGTCAATTTACTTAGAAAACAAGTCAATGACCTACACGTACAAGGTCAGCCAGATATATTCAAACCAGGCTTTTGTCAAGAAATGCAAGAATATCTAAAACAATTTATTGATAGTCAAGACAAACAACTTTTGGTCTACGAGCAAGACGGCAAAATATGTGGTTATGCAATGTTAGAGTTTGTCACAAAACCAGAAACGCCTTATCGTTATGCGCTAGAGTATATCGAAGTAGGAGAACTTGGCGTATCACAAGACTGTCAAAAGCAAGGCATCGGCAAACAGCTTATGCAACACGTGCGCCAAATTGCCCAACAAAAAAACATCAAAAAAATCGAACTAGATATGTGGTCTTTTAACGATAACGCCCTAAAATTTTATGAAAAACTAGGCTTTGATACCTATCGTAGACATATGAATATCAAACTATAGGAGATTATTTATGATACACAATATGAATTTGCGCCCAGCACCATTTGAAGCAATAGCATCTAACACTAAAAAAATAGAAATGCGTCTATATGACGAAAAGCGCCAAACAATAAACTTAGGCGATAGTATTATTTTTAAAAATCAAGAAACAACTCAAACTTGCACAAAAAAGTAATAGGTCTACATATATACAAAAACTTTGAAGGGTTGTACAAATTATTTGACAAAACTTTGCTTGGTTATGAAAAAGACCAACCCGCACACTATACTGATATGTTAGACTATTATCCACAAGAAGAAATAGACAAGTATGGTGTTGTCGGTATAGAACTAGAGTAGAAGGTATTTGATATGGATAACAAAAATATAAAAACAGGTGTATACAAACACTTTAAAGGTGGGCAAGTATTAGTTTTGTGCTGTGCAAAACATTCTGACCAAGACGAAGTCGTTGTGGTATACAAAGGGCTTAACGATGGCAAATTTTATGCTAGACCCCTAGAGTCTTTTTGCCAAATTGTAGAATATAACAATCAACAAGTTGAACGCTTTAGCTTGTTACAAGAACAAGACTGTGCACTTATGTCTATAGAACAAGTTCAAAAAATAGATAAGCTTTTAAATAATTAAATAGTATAAAAAAATAACACCTTAATTGGTGTTATTTTTTTGTTGCTTTGTTATCTAATTTACGTATAACTCTTGCAGGTACGCCATAGGCCAAAGAGTCGTCTGGTATATCTTTTGTTACAACTGCACCTGCTCCTATTACACAACGTTTGCCGATTTTTACCCCTGGCAAAATTGTTACGTTGCC
>JAZUPV010000004.1:0-4928 GCA_045605365.1 Clostridia bacterium | reverse complement strand
CTTGGCCTCCGACTTCTATTGGTTGTTAAGAGTATCTAAAATTGTTTTTGCTAAATCTTGGTTGATACCTTTAACTTTTATTAAATCATCAATGGTTGCTTTTTTGATAGCAGAAACTGTCTTAAACTTTGATAATAGTTTTTGTTTTTTTACTTTGCCTATGCCGGGTATTTTGTCTAAAGCACTTTCTGTTTGTTTTTTTGTTCTTATAGATCTATGAAAAGTTATGGCAAAACGGTGAGCTTCGTTACGGACTGCTTGCAATAATTTTAGTGCACAACTATCTCGACTTAGTATTATAGATTGTTGAGAGTTTTCGACAAATACTTCTTCTTCGCGCTTGGCAAGACCAATAACATCAATGTTAGGGTTGTATGACTTGATAGTTTCTCTAGTGCTACTAACTTGCCCTTTGCCGCCATCTATAAGTATCAAACTTGGGACACTACTAAAACTTATATCACGAGAATCAAGCTTTTCTAATCTGCGAGTTACAACTTCGTGCAAACTAGCAAAGTCGTTGGGTCCTTGTACGGTTTTGATTTTAAAGTGTCTATAATGTTTTGCAGCCTTTTCGCCGTTGATAAATACAACCATACTCGCAACAGAATTTGTACCGCTAATGTTAGATATGTCATAAGCTTCTATTCTTAAAGGCATATTTGACAATAGTAGTTTTTCTTTAAGTTCTTGTACAGCACCGATAGTTTTGCGTTGTTGTTTTATGGTTTTGTCTGTATTTAGCTCCATATAGTCTTTGGCATTTTTGATTGCTTGTTCTACTAGTTTAAGTTTTGCGCCTTTTTTAGGGCAAAATATATTGACCTTGTGTTCGCTAATGCTATCTATATATTCTTGCACAAGACCACTATCAGCAAAATCTTCTTGCAGCAAGATTTCGTTAGCTAAAACTTTTGACTTGTAGTACTGAGTTATAAAAGTAGATATTATGCTACCATAATCCCCCGCCACGTCACTAACGATATAATTTTGACAACCAAACATTTTGCCATTGCGGACAATCATAACAGTAATAGCTGAACCAGTTTCATTTTGTGCCATAGCAAAAATATCTATATTGCTATCTTTGGACAAGTCGTTGATGGCACGTTGTTTTAGTTTGTCTAGCATAAATATTCTGTCACGTATCTGCATAGCCATTTCAAAATTTTGCATCTCAGCAAAACGTTGCATTTTGTTGTTGAGAATATCATATACACCTTCGTCTTTGCCATTTAAAAAAGCAATAACTTTGTCTAAAGTTTGGTGATAACTTTCTTTTGTTTCTTTGCCAGTACAAGGCGCATTGCAAAGCCCCAAAGAATAGTTAAGGCATTCTCTTTTTTGCAATTTGTTAGGGGTAATATTTAAGTTGCAAGTTCTAAGCGGAAATGCAAGGTTGATAATCTTCACAAGTTCTGTGACAGATATACCGCCAAAATATGGTCCAAAGTATCTTGCACCATCTTTTTTTAATTTTCTTGTAACTTCTACTTTTGGGAAGGGTTGTTTTTGGTTGATTTTTATATAAGGATAGTTTTTGCCATCTTTTAACAAAATGTTATAGTATGGTTGATGTTTTTTTATTAAATTACTCTCCAAAATAAGTGCATCAAGTTCACTATTTGTGATTATATATTCAAAATCAGCGATTTTGTCTACCATAGCTTGCACTTTGGGGTGTTTCTGGGTGTTAAGAAAATATTGGCTAACACGGTTTTTTAGTACTTTTGCCTTGCCAATATATATTATATCCCCCGCAGAGTCTTTCATAATATAAACACCACTATTTTGTGGTAGGTTTTTTACTTTTTCTTTTAAATCCATATTTTTATTATACACTATTTTTAAAAATTGCAAAATACTACAACAAAAAAAATCAGCCATAATATGACTGATTGTTGTTTTATGCGTCTTGCAAAAGATAATCTACCCCATTTAGCATAACATCATTGATGGTTTTGTTAGCTATACTATAAAATATTATTTTGCCTTCACGTTGGTCTTTTACAGCACCTATGCTTTTAAGTAATTTTAGCTGATGGCTAACTGTTGTTTGGTTAATGTTAAGTGACACCGCAATATCATTGACACACATTTCGCTAACAGCAAGTGCTGACAATATTTTTAGCCTAGTACTATCAGAAAATATACTAAAAAAATTGGCAAGTTGTTGCAAAACCTTATTTTCTGGCATATAATACTGCAAGTTTTGTAGAGTTTTTTCGTCTAAAATCATAAGTTTTGAATTTTGCATATTTCCCCCAAAAGTTTTGTAAAAGTGATACATAATGATTATACAAAACAACATAAATATTGTTAAATTAACAAAATTAAAATTTTTGATAAAAAACTACTATTTAAAACATTTTTTGTTAGTTTTTGGAGGTTTAAATGGATTATTCTATGTACATCATTTTGGTATTGTTAATATCAATATTTACTAGCGCAACAGATACTGACCTTAACAACAATACCAACTTTTTGTTGTTGCTATTGTTAGCATTGATGGGTTTAGGCAACAACAATGGTTGCGGTTGCAACACTTGCAACAGTTGCAATAGCTGTTCTAATAGATTTTTTTAAAATATAATATACAAAGGATAATCTTAAAAAAAACAACCTACTTGATAGGTTGTTTTATTTTGATTTAATTATAGAGTAACCAAGCCTAATTTAGTGTACACATCTTTTAGTTTGGTTTGTGCGACCTTTCTTGCACGTTCTGCGCCTTTTGTTGCTATTTCGATTAAATACTCGCGATTTTGTTTTAGCTCTTTCATACGCTCTCTTACAGGGCTTAGAACTTCAATAACTGCTTCAGCTGTTTGTGTTTTTAAGTCGCCATAGCCACAACCTACAAAGCGTTGTTCTGCTTCTTGAATAGAAATGTTTTTCATAGTAGCATAGATAGTCAATAAGTTAGATACACCAGGTTTGTCTTCGCTAAATTTAATTGTGTTGTCACTGTCTGTTACTGCACGTTTAAATTTTTTACGAATAACATCATCTTCGTCTTCTATATAGATAACGTCGTTATCGTTGTCACCAGATTTAGCCATTTTCTTTGTAGAGTTTAATAATCCCATAATTTTTGCACCGCTCTTAGGCATAATACCTTCTGGCAAAACAAATGTATCACCATACTTTTTGTTAAATCTTATAGCAATATCACGGCATATTTCTACGTGTTGTAGTTGGTCTTTGCCCACAGGCACATAGTCGGTATTATACAACAAAATATCAGCAGCCATAAGCATTGGATAAGCAAAAAGACCTACACTGATTTTTTCTTTGTTTTTAGCGACGGCATCTTTGTATTGAGTCATACGACTAGCTTCGCCCATATGAGTTTGACAGTTCATTATCCAACCAAGCTCTGCGTGTTCTTTTACGTGAGATTGTACATACAAAACACTTTTGTTAGGGTCGATACCGCAAGCAATAAATGTAGCAATTTGGCTATAAATATTGTCATTTAGTTCTTGTCTATCCATATCAATAGTAAGTGAATGCAAGTCAGCTACGCAAAAATAACAATCATATTTGTCTTGTAGTTCTGTCCAGTTTTTTATAGCACCGATATAGTTGCCAAGAGTAAGCTTTCCAGTAGGTTTTGTAGCACTATACACAATTTTTCTTTGTTGCATTGTTTAAGATTCCTTATTTATTATTAATTTTACTCTATAAGTATAATCAAACCAAAATAATAAGTCTACTTATTTTTTAGTTTAGTTGATGTTTTTGAAACAAATACTTTAGATTTTACAATATTCTTATGAGTCAAATATCAAATAAAAAAAGCCGTGATAAACACGACTTTTTATTATAATCTTCAAAATTATTCGATGATTGAAGCAACAACACCTGAACCAACTGTTCTGCCACCTTCACGGATAGCGAAACGAAGACCTTGCTCGATAGCGATTGGGGTAATCAATGAGATTGTCATGCTGATGTTGTCACCAGGCATTACCATTTCTACGCCTTTTGGAAGGTCGATAGTACCAGTAACGTCTGTAGTTCTGAAGTAGAATTGTGGACGATATCCGTTAAAGAATGGAGTGTGACGTCCGCCTTCTTCTTTCTTCAATACGTAAACTTCTGCAGTAAATTTAGTGTGAGGTTTGATTGTAGCAGGTTTAGCAAGAACTTGACCTCTTTCGATTTCAGTTCTTTGGATACCACGAAGTAGTACACCAATGTTATCACCAGCTTGAGCTTGGTCAAGAAGTTTTCTGAACATTTCAACGCCAGTAACAACTGTTTGTTTACCGCTATCTTTCATACCAACGATTTCAACTGTATCACCAACTTTAACAACACCACGTTCTACTCTACCAGTAGCAACTGTACCACGACCAGTGATTGTGAATACGTCTTCAACTGGCATCAAGAATGGTTGATCTGTAGCACGTTGTGGTTCTGGGATAAATGTATCAACAGCGTTAAGAAGTTCTTCGATACATTTGCAAGCAGCGTCATCCGGTTTGCCAGCTTGAGCAGCTTCAAGAGCTTTAAGAGCTGAACCTTTGATGATTGGAGTTGTGTCGCCAGGGAAACCATATTCAGTAAGAAGGTCTCTGATTTCTTCTTCAACTAACATAAGAAGTTCTTCGTCATCAACTTGGTCACACTTGTTTAGGAATACTGAAATATATGGAACACCTACTTGACGAGCAAGAAGGATGTGTTCACGAGTTTGAGGCATTGGACCGTCTGTAGCAGCAACTACAAGAATAGCACCGTCCATTTGAGCAGCACCAGTGATCATGTTCTTAACGTAGTCGGCGTGACCAGGACAGTCAACGTGTGCGTAGTGACGTTTTTCAGTTTGATATTCAACGTGTGCAGTATTGATTGTAATACCTCTTGCCTTTTCTTCGGGTGCTTTATCGATTTCATCATATCTCATCTTTGCAGCATTA
>JAZUPV010000003.1:0-3299 GCA_045605365.1 Clostridia bacterium | reverse complement strand
ATAAGAGTTACTTCGTCATAAGTGTAGGTAGATTCTACATATTGAATATCATCACCTTCGTAGATGTAGCTGATTTCAATATCTCTGCCTGGATAGTATTTTTCAATACCACTTCTTGAATAATAATTTCTAGATTTGCCAGTATACTCTTCACCATCTAGCTCAAACTCGTACGTAAACCAATATTCGTACTCTTCGTCATCTGAGTCGTATCTATAATCTGTGCCAGTGATAGTACCAGTTACTCTTTCGCCATTTTTAGCAACATTCTCCCAGTACTGTTGTTCTGGCAAAGTAGCAATAATAACTATTAGCGGGATACTAAACATTACTGCAAAAATAAGTGGAAAAACATATTTAAAAAACTTCATAACTAAGCTCCAAAAAATTACTATAATTATTTATATACAAAATATATCGTTTTGTCAACAAAAAAGGCAGTCAAAGACTGCCTGAATAAACCTAAAAACCTATCCCCAACGTTACACTGTTGGCGACCATCAACCCTATCCCTGCAAGAACAAATGCAACGATAACGATTGCTTTTATTAAAATAGCTTTCATAATTATTTTTAAATATCACCTTCTTTTTGTTAGCGAAATCTACGGTATTATACCCGAAATTAACCCAAAATGCAAGTCTTTTTTAAAAAAGTACCCTATTGACGACCCGCCCAAAAGGTTTTATAATATATTATATGAGAAAAAAAGAGAAAAAACCCGACAAAAACGAAATATTTGTTAAGGTTGTAGCAGATCAGCCTGCTTCTTTTTATTTTGACAAATGCACAGACCTTTTGTTGCAGTATCCTATGCGCAAAAAAGACCCTGATTTTGCCCTAGAATGGGTAGTTACAGTGGCACAATGGCGTATGGCAACTGTAGGATTAAAACAAATCGACTTGTCTTTTAACAAAAAAGTAAAAGGGGGCGGCGCTAGAGATGACAAAATAGATATCAATATCAACAACCTAAAAAAATGCAAAAAGCCAGCTGTATTTGCTTATCTAACTGACACTATTTTGCACGAAGTTGAACATATCAATATTGATCATCTTAACAAAAGCCTAAAAAAAGATGCCGACGGCAACGTCGTACACCCTTTTCATACTTTTGTACCACAACATCTTAGCGGACCAATAACCCTAACTATAAAAAAAGCCTGTGATATGGACGTATACACAGCAGGTGACTATGCCTTGGGTATGTATTATATCAACCCTGGCGAAGTAAGAGCAAGACAAGCTGGACTAGACAATACTCTTATACTATTTAACGCAGTAAGGGGTTTTAGCACAGAACTAGACCAACTCGTCGACGAAATGATACATCACGAACAAAAGAAATTTCGCACTACCCCTTATGACTTTGTGGACTATATCGACAAATACAAATCTCTTAAACGTATCATACACAAAGACATATATCTATTGCAAGATAGCTACGTTCAAGCAAATTGTCCACAAGAAGACTTGGTGCTTTTTGAAACAGCTAGAGAGATTGAACCTAACCAAGATGCTGCACATGGTGCTTTTGCCTATTACATCAACTCTGACCAACAGCAAAAAGCTATCGACCTACTAAACAGCCCTACATTTAAAAACAACCCACTAGAGTTGCAAGCGGCTGTATCTATGCTAATACAACAAGGGCAATCTCCAGCACAAACACTAACAAGTTTTGAACAAGAAACCTTACAACCTTTTATTGACCAACACACAACTTTGGCTACACAAACTGCCCAACCTAACACACAATCTATAGAATATGTAGCAGTTTTGCCAACAAATAATACTATACTAAGCCAATAAGATTATTATTGGCTTTTTATTTTTTCATATATGTTATACAGATAGCATTGTCGTTGACGTCGTTAACAGTGATACCGTTGGCGATACAGTCGTGTTGTTTATTAAAAAGGCAATCTGCCTTACACTCAAGGCACATATCTTTACTGTGTCGATAAGGGGCAATTTGCGGTTCTCCTTCAAAAATTTGTTTACTTATATCACGCTTTTTTGTTTCGTCTTTTTGATAAGTATCACAATCTAAATTGTCTAGCACAACAATTTTGTTTGCCATACAAGTCAAAAGATTGTTGTATACACAATCGGTTTTTCTGCATCTTATATCCATAGTTTACCTTCTTTTTATCAAATATTTACAAATAAATGCTTTTTATACCCAAAAACAAGGGACTTTTTTGTTTGACAGTGTGGCAAAATTGCCTTACAATAAAATTATAGGAGATAATTTATGAAAGTTATTTTAACAAAAGACGTAAAAGGCTCTGGCAAAAAGGGCGACATTATCGAAGTTAGCGACGGATACGCAACCAATTTTCTTATCAAAAAAGGCTTTGCAGTAAAAGCAACCAACGAAACACTTAACATAAACGCAGGACAAAAAGCTTCTATCCAACACAAAATCGACGTAGAGCGCGCTGCTTGTCAAGAATTGGCTGAAAAACTTAAAAAGGTAACAGTAATACTAAAACTAAAATCAGGCGAAAATGGCAAAATCTTCGGCTCTATCACCGCAAAAGAAATTGCTGACCAACTAAACCAACAAGGTCTTGGCGTAGAAAAAAAGCAACTTGTTATTGATGGTGCTATAAAGATACCTGGTATGTATACAATCACTGCAAAACTATACAAAGATATCTCTGCAAAATTTCAACTAAGAGTTGACGCAGAATAATAAAAATTTTAAGACCAACACTACGTTGGTCTTTTTTTATCATTTAGACAAATCAAAAAAAGCGACACTAGTAGTATCGCTTTTTATTTTTATACTAATTCATTAATTTTGTGTTCAACTTTAAACACATCTACAAGAGTATTGCCGTCCATAACAGCTATAGTATATCTAACATTGTTGCCTGCTTGAGTAGCAGTTTTCATAACACTCTTATATTCAAGTGTATTAATAACAAAACAATGATTATCAACATCCCAATAGTATTGACAGCTTGGGTCTTCTTGCCATTGAATAGTTGTAGAATCAATGTCATATTTTTCACAATATGTTGTAACGTCAACAACTGTACAATAAATATCTTCTAAAACAAAGTCTTCAACCTCATCTTCTATTACTAATTCGTATGAGATATTGATGTTTGTTGTAAATGATCCATTATTATGAGATATTTGACCATATTCGTCTATACCGTGTAGGCAATTTTCTACATTAACTATAATGGTATAAGTTTTGTCTGTTTCTAAATCCAACTCTTCACTTGGTAAAATTATGCTATTACCTTCGATGGTTGTTTCTTTAAATTCTTTTGCAGTAAAAGA
>JAZUPV010000002.1:0-6272 GCA_045605365.1 Clostridia bacterium | reverse complement strand
AACTTAAAAATTTTAATCTTTTTTTGTTGTATTAATTATCTTATTAAACTACCAAAGATACAAAAATATTATAACCTTACAAAAAAACTTTAAAAAAAACTTATTATATGATAAAATTATACTATCAATTAGGGAGATTTTATGAAAAATATCAAGTTAGTCATAGAATATATCGGCGCTAATTATTGTGGTTATCAAAAACAGCCCAAAGATAAAACCGTACAAGGTACTCTAGAACAAGCCTTGCAACTAGCCCTTGGAGAAAAGGTAGATACAATAGCCAGTGGCAGAACTGATGCGGGCGTTAATGCTTTAGGGCAGGTTGTTAACTTTTTGACCAATACAACCATACCTTCTACCAAAATAGCCGCCGCCGTCAATCATTATTTGCCGGGGGATATAAGGGTTATTAGTAGCACCCAAGTATATCGCAACTTCAACAGTCGCTTTAGTGCTAAGTGTAAAACTTATATCTACAAAATATGCACAAGTGAACACTTGTCAGTTTTTGATAATAATAGATGTCTGCATTATCCTTATAAGCTAGATATAGACCTTATGCAACAAGCTTGCAAAAAAGTCATCGGCAAACACGACTTTTCTAGTTTTATGTCAAAAGGTGGCACAGGTCAAAATGGCACTGTACGTATCATCAGTGATGCACACTTTGATATAAATGGTGATTATTTAACATTTGAAATAACAGGCAATGGCTTTTTGTACAATATGGTCCGCATCATAGTAGGTACACTATTGGAGATAGGTTGTGGTAAAAAGTCTATTGACATTTTTGACGAACTATACAAAGGCGACAATCGTCCGCTCGCTGGCAAAACAGTAGAGCCTTATGCTTTGTACTTAAAAAAAGTTGAGTATTAATCTTAACAACAAAAAAACACTATTTAGGAGAAATTTATTATGCAAAAGATGAAAAGACACGATTTTTCGTTAACTATTATTAGAGTGTTAGACTTTATAGCGTTGATATCTTTATCTTGCTATGCACTGTTTAATCTACTATTTAATCGCCTTGGGGCTTATGGTCAATCTTGCAATATGTCTTTGTATTATATTACTAATGGTCTAGTACTTGCTTTTTGTATGGTTTGTGCATTACTTGCTACATACAACCACTTCGCCCGCAAAAAACTTCATTGGGTAGAGTTTGGTATGGCTATAGCAACGTTTATTATGACAGTTATCTTAATCGTATTTGTAAAAATCAACTTCGATGGCTCTGTTACCTTGGCTCAAAAAGATGTCTATATGGCACTTTCTACAATTTTGCTAGAAGCCTTGGCAACAGCTATTACCTTTGCCGGTACAAAAATAGCCCTTGTTATGTCTGCAAAACGTGACGAAAAAGAACAAAAAGGTTAATAAAACTAAATATACAACAAAAAACAGCTCGATTAAGAGCTGTTTTTTTCTTTTGCTTTTTATATTAGTTGATTTTTTTAGACAATATGGTTGTTTGTATTTATAAGATACATCTTAGTTGTTATTATTAATGTTGTTATAATCCCTAAAAATAAAAAAATGACATAGTTTGCAATCAAACTATATCAACTAACAATAATATTATAACATAAAATGAATAATAAATCAACTAAAATAAATAGTATTTTTCAAAAAAAAGTTGAGTATTGACTATAGGGTACAAATGTAGTAAAATATATCCATAGGAAGGAGATATGAACTATATGAAAAATGTTATAAACGTACCGGGTATAGACAAAAACAATCCTATCAAATACCCATCTTATGGTATCGATTATCAAAATTTTTTACAATTACAACAAGCAAGAGAACAATCTTTATTAACACCAGATCAAGTACAAGATATGATACTTGTAGGTGACCCAAGTATTGTTTGTCTTAACCCAACAGCACAACAAGACAAAAGAGTATATATGTATGTAGACTCTAGTGAAGAAGCGTGTGAGCTTGCACGTGTACAATTTTATGGTAGCGAAAATCAACTATTATTTACATATCCTTGGACAGGTGGTTACGAAGGTGGCAGATATTTTGCTAATACTGGCAAATATGGTTTAGTTACACTAGAAGGTAGCGATAGATATAGTTATTTTGGTCAAAGAAAAGAAACTTACCAAGTACAAGTTACCGCTACAGAATCTGGTCGTATTGCTATCAGTGATAAATCTCTAAAGAGTAGAGTACCACTAGTAGATGGCGTAGAGTGGAGTGCAGAAGTTCACGAATATAACGAACGTCTAGGTAGATACGTACCAACACATTTTCGCCAAGGTGCAGTAGCTTTTGACAACTACGACAATGAAGAAGAACTTTCTTTAATCAAACGCACAGCTGAGGCAGGCGGCAAAGACAGTAGCCCTATACAAGATTTTGTAGGTACAGCTCTTGCAGGGGATAAATATCTAGAATTTGTTCAACATAATTCTTACGTTATGTAATTTATCTAAAACCATCTAATTTAGGTGGTTTTTTTTGTTGATTGATAGTAGATAAAAGTATATATACATACAAACATATCTTGCCATTTATAATTTTGGGGTTGACAAATACGAAAAAATAGTCTATTTTATTTAAAGAATCACTTTGGCCTACATAGTAGGAAATGGGAGCAAGTCCCGAATTGTGATTCTTTTTTTATATTTTGTGATAAACGGTTTAAGAATTAGTATATGAACCTGATAAATCAATATTTTAAGATAGGGATTACAGCGTATTAAGCAATAATTTGTTATTGACAAATGCCTATTTTTAAAGCGTTGGCACTTCATTATTTTTTTTTATTATCTAAATACCTTTTTGTAAAATATTTATTTCAAAAAACACTTGACAATAGGCTAAAAGTATATTAAAATGTTGCAGTACGAAATTTTAGTTATATTAATCGAATTAGCCCCTCGTAAATATTAATTAAAATCTACAAAATTTTTTTAAATATTTACAAATTGTTTGGAGGAAAATTTTAAATGAAAACTTATATGGCAAAACCTCAAACATTGGAACGTAAATGGTATGTTGTTGACGCAACAGATATGCCTTTAGGTAGACTTGCTAGCCAAGTAGCAGCAATCTTAAGAGGCAAAAACAAACCAGAATTTACACCAAATGTTGACACAGGTGACCACGTTATCGTTATAAATAGTGACAAAGTTGTTTTGACAGGTAACAAACTTGTTGACAAAAAACACTATCATCACACAGGCTATGTTGGCGGTCTTAAATCAGTAGGTTATGAAGAACTACTTGCAAAACACTCTGACGAAGCTGTTAGACTAGCAGTTAAAGGTATGCTACCTAAGAACACTCTTGGTAGAAATATGATCAAAAAACTTCGTGTTTATAAAGATGCTAACCACAATCACGAGGCTCAAAAACCAGAGCAAATCGCACTAAAAGGAGTTAGACAATAATGGCAGAAGTTAAAGTAGAAGCACAAGAAACTGTAAAACCAGTTAAGAAAACAACTAAAAAAGTAGCTAAAAAAGTTACAGCTCCAGTTATTTCTGGTAGAAGAAAAAAAGCTATTGCTCGTGTTAGACTTGTTAGTGGTAATGGTAAAATTACTATCAACAAACGTGACATTGACGAATACTTTGACCTAGAAACTCTAAAACTTATCGTTCGTCAACCACTTAACTTAACAAACACTCTTGACAAATATGACGTTTTTGTTAACGTAGTTGGTGGCGGTTTCACTGGTCAAGCTGGTTCAATCAGACAAGCAATCGCAAAAGCACTTGTTGTTGAGAGCGAAACTTACAAAGCAGAGTTAAAGAAAGCAGGTTTCTTAACTCGTGATAGCCGTATGAAAGAGCGTAAAAAATATGGTCTTAAAAAGGCTCGTAAAGCTCCACAATTCAGCAAGAGATAATATTTGTTTATCAAAAAGATGCAAAGATATATTTGCATCTTTTTTTTGTACAAAGTTTGTGTTTTTTTAAGTTGTGTTTGATTGACAATTATTATTAAAAATAATAACATAAAATTATTAATAAAGTTTTTTGCCCGGAGCAAAATAATAAGAGAGGTTTATTTACTTATGTCAGACAAAATCTATGACCTAATCATTATCGGCGGTGGTCCTGCAGGTTTTACCGCAGGTATCTATGCAAAACGTAGCGGCCTTGATGTTGCCCTTATCGAAAAAGGTGTGCCAGGTGGTGCAGTTGCTATCACTTACGAAGTTTTAAATTATCCTGGTATCAAACAAATTGGTGGTCCAGAGCTTGCTACTATGATGTACGAACACGCAGAAAGTCTTGGTGTAGAGATGATTTTTGACGAAGTAAAAAATACTCATCTTACCGATACAGTTAAGACTATAGAGTGCTTTGGTGGAACATTTAAGGCGTATACTGTCATAATATGTATAGGGGCAGCAGCACGAAAATTAGGTCTTGATAACGAACGTCAATTTATTGGCAAAGGTATCAGCTATTGTGCTACTTGTGACGGAAGTCTATTTAAAGACAAAAATGTTGCTATAGTTGGTGGGGGAAACACTGCTCTAGAAGATGCTGTGTATATGTCTAACTTAGCAAAACGTGTTTATCTTATACACCGCAGAGACGAATTTCGTGGGGACGACATCTTGGTCAATGATGTTAAGTCTAGAGATAATATCGAACTTGTACTTTGTAGCAAACCTGTCAAAATCAACGGTACAGATGCTTTGCAATCAGTAGAAGTAGAAAATTTGATAGACAAATCTATCAAAACTTTAGACGTGGCGGCGTTGTTTGTGTCTATTGGTCGTGGACCAGATACAGAAGTTATCGACAAGCAAGTTAAGATTAACGAAGCAGGCTATATTATCGGTGACGAAAAAATGCAAACAAACGTTGACGGTGTGTATGTAGCTGGGGATATTAGACAAACCCCACTAAGACAGATTGTTACTGCTTGTAGCGATGGAGCGATTGCTGCTACCTCCGCTTTTACTTATATCAAAACTAACAAAATAAAATAATTTCAAGCCTTTTGTTTGCTAGTTTTGGTAGTAAATAGGAGGCATAATGCAAAAAATATTTGGAACAGACGGAGTTAGGGGCGTAGTGGATAAAGACATTACCCCAAAACTCTGTTTTTTTATTGGTAAAACCTTAGGGTATTATCTTAATAGAATCAACAAAAAAACTATTATCATAGCCAAAGACACCCGCACAACAAGTGATATACTGTATGCTAGCCTTACAAGTGGGCTACTAGGTCAAGGTATAAATGTAGTGTACGCTGGTATTATGACAACACCCGCACTTAGTTATCTTACAAAAAACTGTGGTTATCCGCTAGGGGTTATGCTGACGGCTAGCCATAATACAGCCGAGTATAATGGCATAAAGATATTTGATTGTTTTGGCAACAAGCCCAATAGCAAGTTAGAAAAACAACTACAATCTATCTTTAACAAATCGCACAAAATACCACCTGTACCTTATGACAAATATGGCAAAATTATCAACAGACCTAACCTAAAAACAAAGTATATCAACTTTTTGGATAGTTTGTTAAAAGGGCTTGATTGCGACAAAAAAGTTTGCTTTGATATGTCAAACGGAGCAAGCAACTATATCTTAAAAAAGCTCTTGCCAAAACACTTTAACAACTATATCACTATCGGCACTTGTACAAAAGGGCAATTGGTCAACCACAAATGCGGCGCAACACAAATAGAAACCCTACGACAAGCCGTTGTAGACAACAACTGCGATATAGGTTTTGCCTATGACGGAGATGCCGATAGGGTGGTTATGGTAAAAGACGGCAAGGTCTTAGACGGTGACGATATATTGTATATTTTGGCGGTGTTTTTAAAAGAACAAAAACTATTAAAGCACAACACCGTAGTCGGTACAGTTATGTCAAACTTTGGTCTAAAAGAAGCCCTTAATATGCGCAATATAGATTTTGTTAGAGTAGATGTCGGAGACAAACATATTGTAGATTATCTCACAAAAAACCACCTGCAACTCGGTGGAGAACAAGCCGGTCATATCATAATCAATTCGCTCTCTAACACGGGCGATGGGATACTTGTCAGTATTATATTGTTAAGGGCGATTATGTACTATGGGGCTTATTTTGACGATATAACAAAAGAACTAACAAAATACCCACAACTTATAAAAAATGTACCCGTCAGCCAAGATAAAAAGCAAAATATATTGTCAAATGACAAACTACGTGATACACTAAAAGTGTGTCAAGCCAAGCTACTAGACGAAGGTCGCATATTGATAAGACCAAGTGGCACCGAGCCGCTTATACGTATAATG
>JAZUPV010000001.1:0-10739 GCA_045605365.1 Clostridia bacterium | reverse complement strand
CTCTTTTTTTATAAAAAACATTATGCTTTTGCTGGCGGTTTTGATATACTACTAACGGAGATAAAAAAGATTAACTATGAACAAACTAATGACATTGACCATAACAGCAATACATTTTGTCTTGAGTATGTTGTTTATTATACTGTTGCCAAATACAGTACCAATAGAACTTAGTGGGGCAAAAGTCGCAGTAGTTGGGTCAAAATGGGTAAATATACTGTGGGCTATCTTGCCAGTGATTATTAGCTTGACTATGCTTATATCAAAAAACAAAGACCAGCAAAAGAACAAACTGTTATACAAACGTAGAGATATATTTGCAACAATACTTAGTTATGTGTGCATAATGCTTGGTTGGGTTTTGATGAGTATTAGTGACAACCCAGCCACAAAAGGGCAAACAATAACCATAGCCATCAAGTCGCTAGTTTTAATGCCACTTGCCTTGGTGTGGTCAATATTTACTTACAGAATAAAAAACTTTGCCTTCAAAAACAAACACAAAAAAGTTATGACAATGTGGTTGTTTTATTATCTTAGTGCTGTTGCATTTGCTCTTGCGTGTGTGGGGGTTGTGACAAAAGACCATATTGTTGTTTTGATTATTGATAGTGTATTTATACTTGTGTCAATATTGATTACAACAGTTGTGCCAGTATTATATGCTAAAAAAATCGAAAAACTACTAAATGACAAACCATTATCTAAGCAAAAGTTTTGGGTAAAAGGCACCGCAGTAAAAGTTCAAACTTCTACTAGAATAAAAGTCCAATCAAAAATAAAACCAGCAAGTAGTGACAAGTTTAACAAAACAAAATAAAAAATATTTGACATCTATACAACTCAATGTTAATATAGAGATACCTATTAAGAGTGTGTGAGGGACAGCCCCTATGACCACACAGCAACCTAACTACTAGTAAAGGTGCTAAAGGCTGATTGCGATGGGATAAGATATATTTATATTTTTAGTCTCATCGTGTGATGGGACTTTTTTATTGCTCTTATAGGATAATACATTTTTAGGAGAAAAATATGAAAAGAATAGTAACAAGCGAAAGTGTCAACTGTGGACACCCAGACAAAACCTGCGATATTATAGCAGATAGTTTTCTTGACGAAGCTTTGCGTCAAGACCCAAATAGCCAGATGGCTGTAGAATGTGCGATAAAAGATAATCTACTTATGATCTATGGAGAAGCTACAACCACAGCTAACATTGATTATGAATCTATAGCTAAAAAAGTCTTGCAATATATCGGTTACAAACAAGAGTTTAATTTTGTAAAGACTATTTCTACACAATCTGCCCAAATCAACCGTGCAGTGACAAAAGCAAAACTCTGCGCCAATGACCAAGGTATAGCCTTTGGTTATGCTACCAACGAAACAAAAGAGTATATGCCTTTGCCTATAATCTTGGCACATAAACTTATGCAACAATACGAAACTTATCGTCTAGACAACCCTGACAAATATTTTGCAGACGCCAAAAGCCAAGTTTCAGTTACTTATGACGACAATACAGCAGTTGGGCTACATACAGTGCTTGTATCAGTGTCGCACTGTAGCGGTCTAGACAACCAACAAATATATCAAGACATCAACAACAACGTCATAAAACCAGTTTTGCAACAATATGACATTGACCAAACCGACCTAAAGACAATCATCAATCCAAGTGGCGAGTTTAGTATATGGGGTAGTTATGGTGATAGCGGTTGTGTCGGTCGCAAAATAGTAGTAGACACTTATGGTGGTGTTGGTCACGTAGGTGGCGGTTGTTTCAGTAGCAAAAACGCAACCAAAGTAGACCGTAGCGGAGCATACTTTGCTAGATACGTAGCAAAAAATATCGTTGCTCACAATCTATGTGATAGATGCGAAGTAGAACTAAGCTTTGGTATAGGCTTAGATAGGCCTATCAGTATTAGAGTCGACGCCTTTGGTACAGAAAAGGTAAGTTATGACACAATATATAATTTTATCTACAACAACTTTGACTTTACTATTGACAATATGATAAAAGAACTTGACCTTCTAAAACCTATCTATTCAAAGACTGCTTGTTATGGTCACTTTGGTAGAGAAGAGTTTAGCTGGGAGAAAATAAAAGAGTGTAAATAACATACACTCTTTTTTGTTGTATTTAACCATAACAAAAAACTATCTTTTGCTACACGCCACACTTAATAAAATTTTAACAAAATAAATGTTAATTTGTATTGACTTTTGTTTATTAAAATTATATAATACAAAAGTCAATAAAATATGCACTCTTAGCTCAGTTGGTAGAGCAACTGACTCTTAATCAGTGGGTCCAGGGTTCGAGTCCCTGAGAGTGCACCAAACAAAAAGACCGACAACTATCGGTCTTTTTTTATAATTTGATATAATAGATATTTCTTAGATATTTGCCATAGCGATAAAACTGTTTGCCAACTGTCATACCAAGTTTTGTCAAAGATGTATGGCTAGGTATATTGTCTGGGTGGGCTGTGGCTATAACATACTCAAAGCCAAGTTGTTTTGCCTTAGACAATAGTTGTTGGTTGAGTTTTAACATATAGTTGTTGCCACGGGCTTGTGGCAATACTAAACACTCTGCAATTTCGGCGACTTTTGCGTGGGGGATATTTAGCAAATGTTTTATATCTAAATAATCACTTTCGTCCCAAAACAACCCAGACATTGCAAGTAGTTTGTCTTGTTGTACTACGCCATAGATTATAGTTGTGTCGCTATCAAAGATAGTATCTATCTGGTCTTGGGGTATTATAATAAGTTTGCTTGGGTCGACATCTTTTTTGACTGTAGATATAAGGTCTTTTAGTTGGGTGTGATATTGGGCGGATAGTTGAATAATAGCCATATCGTATTCCTATGTGTTTAAAAAAAATATTGTATAAAGAGTATAGCATAGTTAAGTATATTTTGTCATTGATAATAGATATGTCATAAAAAAACTAAGCATCAAGCTTAGTTTTTTTGTTATATTCTCCAAAAATTTTTTGCAGAGTTGATTTGTGCGCTAAAGGTTATACCATTTGCCCATTTGATATATTTTGGCAAATCGTTAAGGTCAACAAACAATCTTTCGCCAATCTCCCATTCTTGTACAAAAGGTCTTAGTTCGTTTACTTTAGCTGTATAGCGTAGTTGATAGTATATTTCGCCATTTTCGACGACTTCTACCGCACCTAAATAATTGATGTCTTTTAGTGTGACACAAGCCTCCTCCATAAGTTCACGGTTTAGAGTATCTAGATAAGTTTCGCCTTGTTCTGGGTGCCCGCCAGGTACTGTCCAAGTATTGCCGTTTTTTACAATCAGTAGTTGGTTGTCGTCGTTAAATACATATCCGCTAACTTGGGTATATTTTTGGTTTGTTATTTCAAAACCTTCTTGCCACTTCATTTTGCAGTTTGTAGAAATTTGTTCATATTCTTGCATAAACTATTCTCCTTAAACTTTTTTTGACAAAGTTATTGTATCATATAAAAAACAATAATGATAATGATTTTTTATAACAAAATACTATTTGAGTAGATTTTTTTATAATGATTATGCTATTATTGACTAAGGAGTAAAAAAAGATATGAAAGCAAGACGAGTTGAAGAAAACGATTTTGAAAAGTTGCACACTATGATAGCAAAAACTTGTAGAGAGAGCTTTAAGTGGTATTATCCGCACGACTATATAGAGCAAGTTGTAGAAAGTCTGTCTCAAGAAGGTTTGAAAAAGAGAGCTAGTTGGACGCACTTTTATGTGATAGAAGACAACAACCAAATTGTCGGTTGTGGGGCGATAGGACCTTATTGGGATAGTTTGACAGAAAGCTCACTTTTTACAATATTTGTTGATAGTGACTATCAAGGCAAAGGTATTGGCAAGTTAATTATACAAACTTTAGAAAATGACGAGTATTTTAAACGAGCTAATCGTATAGAGATACCAGCGGGCATTGTGGCTATACCTTTTTATCTAAAGATGGGGTACAAACACAAAAACAATTCGCTTGTTTATAGCGATGGTCATTTTGCTTTAGAAAAGTTTAACACTAAGCATTGATAAAAAAAGACAAGGTTAAATCGCCTTGTCTTTTTTGTTTGTAAATTTGTCATTAAGCTTGAGTTTCTGTAGCAGTAACAGTAATAGTAATTCTACCACCTTTAGCATCTACACCATATTTGTAAGTGATGCCACTATCTGTGTCTACTAGGTCATTAATCTTTAGTCCATAATAACCACGAAGCAATGCAGTTTCTAAAGTGTCAACCATTATAACGTCTTCGCCGTTTTCTTTAACTGTTAGTACGCAGGTTAGGTCATAGACACCAGCAGTTTTTACTCTTAGTATATCATTTGCTTCTAAGTTCATACCAGAACCAGATAATCTAAAGTAAGTTTCTCTCTCTCCAGTCCAATCGTCTGGGTAGTTATATTCTACTTCTTCTAGTAGTTTATAATCAGTAGCAACTATAATTACTTCGCCTGTTGTACGTTCTCTTAGAGCCATACTCAAAGAATATTCTTTGTTTACATCAAAATATGACATATCATAAATATCAGCATCTGCATCAAATTCGATTTCTTCTTGATAATGTCCACGACAGCTTGTGTATACGTCTACGTCACTGATAATAATCTTTTGTCCATAGAAAGGACCTTTTATCATTTTTACTTCAATAGCGTCAACGCTGTTTTTGTAAATTTCTGGCCATTCTTGTTTTAGTTCAAAGTTGTCTACAATATGTTTTGCTATGATATCTAGTAACTCTTTGCAATCAGTCGCTTGTTGATAATCTTCTTCTTTCATACCGATAGCGTTGGCCAATATTGCGATATTGTTGCTATTCATATCAAAAGATACATCACCAGTAGCGGTTGGTTTTGTGATAGAAGCAAATTGTTGGTCGATGTCAGTTACATCTACTTGGTTATAACCGTTATAGTTAACAACTTTAAATTCACGTCTAATACCATAAGGTGTAAGACCTCTTATGTCCATACCGTCGTCGCCGGCAACTTCATCTTCTGTCCAACCTTGAAAATATTCTTCATTGTTGTACATTGTGTATCTTGGGGCAGCGGTGATGTGATATGTGACAAGTGATTTGTCTTTTACGTTTCTTAGATATTGATATTCGTATGGGTGATAATCTGCTTGGTTAGTGTTGCATACATTGTTACGTTTTACGTGGTCAACACCAACTGAGTATATGTGACACTCGATAACTTCGTCACCGTTTTCGTCATTAAAGTATGATGTCTTCATAATTTCGTATTGAATTATTGAAGAACCATCTTCGTGATCTTCTACAAAAGTTTTGTTTTCAAAATCTAGATATGAACTACGTGTAGACCAGCAAACTCTAGTTACGTGTAGTTTTAGTGGTTCTAACTCTAACTCTAGATAATAAGCCCACCATTCATAATAAGGGATAGAAATATATCCTTCTTCTTCTCTCATTGTAGGCATACGGAACCATTGGTTAAATGCTGGTACGTGTTCGATAACATATTTAAGTTCGTTTTTGATCTCGTATATGTCATAACCCATATATTTGCCAGCGCCTGCATAGTTGTCAATGTGTGCAAACTCATCAATTATAGTTTGAAATTCTTCTTGAGTGATGTTTGGTTGACCACTTTGACCTGTTGCAAATACATTGCCTTTGTTGCTTTGTATACTAACGCCACTATTAACATCAATAAATGTATCAATGTCAGGTATATATTGGGCAGTTTCTACACGAGTTTCTGCTGTGTCGCCTTTGACGTAGTCAAATGTAAGATATTTGCCTAGACCAAGTTTATCTCTAAAAGCATACAACAAACCTGCAACTGCACCTAAAGTTAGTATTATAGCAACTACTATAGCAACTACTTTGCCTTTTTTAGTTTTTACTATGTTTGACATTTGTTTCTCCTTTTTTTTATTAACTAATAATAGTATAACATTATCTTGGGTGGTTTGCAATATTTATGGGCTAATTTTAGGTCAAAGTCTTATTGTTTTTGTTGACTGTTTTGTTTGTCTTTTTATGTTTAAAGTTGTATACTATCACAGTACAAATCTAAAAAGGTTAAAATCATGGATATTTTTCTTAACATTTTATTTTTTGTGATAGGTATTGTTCTATTGATAAAGGGTGCAGACTTTTTTGTTAGTGGTTCTAGCGCTATTGCAAAAAAACTTAAAGTGCCGATGTTAATTATTGGTCTTACTATTGTGGCTTTTGGTACAAGTTTGCCAGAACTTGCTGTTAGTATAAGTAGTGCAATTAAAGGTAGTACTGATATGGCAGCTGGCAATGTTATCGGTTCTAATATGTTTAATATGTTATTTATACTTGGTTTTGTAGCGCTGTTTAACTCAGTAAAACTTGCCGATTCTGCAAAGAGTTTTGACTTACCTTTTATGGTGATAGTTACAGCTATGTTTGCTATTGTTAGTTGCGACACTATTTTTGATGGGGCGACTGCTAATACAATATCTAGAGTAGAAAGTTTAATACTAGTTGGTTTTATGCTTTATTATTTTATTGTTTTGGTGAAAAACGGTATAAAATACAGCAAGATTAATCTAGAACATGCTTTTGAAAAGAACAAAGAAGTACCAAGGTTTGAAAATAAACCAGAAAAATACACAAAAGAACTTAAAGTATGGCAAATGATAGTCTATACCATTTGTGGACTTGCAGCGGTTGTATTTGGTGGAGAATGTGTATCTGCCACTTCACAATTTTTAGCGGTAAAAGCTGGTATGAGCGAAGCTTTAGTTGGTCTTACTATAGTTGCTATGGGTACAAGTTTGCCGGAGTTTGCAACTTCTGTTATTGCAGCTAAAAGGGGCGAAACTGACCTTGCTCTTGGTAATGTAATTGGTTCTAATATACTTAATATTGTATTAATTTTGGGTGTCTGCGGTAGCATAACAAAAATACCTGTTAGCATGACAATTCTTACAGATATAGTTATATTGTTGGTGTTTACTATTGTACTTGCAATTATGGCTTTGAGAAAGGGTAGACTAAAAAGAACCGAAGGTATCATATTGATATGTATGTTCTTTGCCTACATGGCTTTTGCGATAGTTAGAAATTATTGCTTCCCATATTAACAAAATAAATAAGACTTTTGTTTATCAAAGGTCTTTTTTTTGTTGTCAAAAATAGACTTGTTTGAATATATAATTATTATGAATAAGTTTGTTATCAATATCACAACTCTACGAAACAATATAAATATAATCAAACATCAACTAAAACCAAACGTTAAATTTTGTGCTATGGTAAAAGCCAACGCCTATGGTCACGGAGCAAAACTCGTGGCAAAACATATTCACGACATTGTAGATTATTTTGGCGTGGCTTGTGTTAAAGAAGCGCTTGTTTTGCGACGTAATAATATACCCAACCAAATACTTGTTGTCGGTGCTTTTGACCCCAAAACCGCAAAACAAGCCCTTATAAACGATGTTCAGTTGACAGTTTGCTCGGTTGGAGACTTGTTGGTGTTAAATAATATAGCAAAACAATTAAATATAATAGCTAAAGTTCATATCAAAATAAATACCGGTATGAATAGGCTGGGGGTAGACAATATACAAGATTTCAAACAAATGTTAGAGTTTGTTAATAATAACAAAAACATATTGCTTGTTGGAGTATTTTCACATTTTAGTTGTAGCGATAGTGACGATAAGTTTACCGCTAAGCAAAACGCTAAGTTCAAAAAATTTATAAAATTAGTTAAAGACAATAGGGTGATATTTCATATTTCTTCTAGCTGTATGGCAACTAGCAACAACAAATACAACTACGATATGGTGCGAGTAGGCATAGCTATGTATGGGTATTGTTGGGAGATTGGTGTCAAGCCTGTTGTATCTATATATAGCAATATTTGTGCTATTAACTACGTACCAAAAAAACAATCTATAGGTTATAGTGCAACATACAAGACAACATCTGCAAAAATCATAGCAACAGTGCCACTAGGCTATGCCGATGGTCTAAACTTAAAACTATCTAATAGACTAATGGTATATATTAACAACAAGCCTTGCAAAATAGTAGGGCGTATATGTATGGATATGTTTATGTGTGACATAACGGGCGTTAATGCAAAGTTAGGCGACAAAGTCACGGTTTTTGACCCCATTAACAATGCTAAGGTTTGGCGATACTATTGTGATAGTAGTGAATATGAGATTTTGACAAATTTCAAAACTTCTCGTATGAGAGTTGTTATTGAGCAATAATTGTGGTATAATATTTATATGAGAATTATCACAGGTAAACATAGAGGTAGAAAAATCATTTCTCCTACACACGAAGGAGTGAGACCTACCACAGATAGAGTTAAAGAAAATCTTTTTAATATAATAAGGGACTATATACCAGACAGTGTTTGTCTTGACTTGTTTGCTGGTACTGGCGGGTTAGGTTTTGAGTGTATCAGCCGTGGTGCTGGTAAGGTGTATTTTGTAGACAGCAGCAAAGAAAGTATCAAAAATATCAAACAAACAGCCTTGTCTTTAAAAGAAAACCCTTACATAATTTTGTCCGACTACAATATCGCTTTAAAAAATATGAAAAATCAAAGTATGAAGTTTGATATAGTATTTGTAGACCCACCATACAAAAGTATGTTAGCAGAGTTTGCTATAAACAAACTCGCCGAATATGACTTGTTAAACCCAGATGGTATAATCGTCTGGGAGAGTTTGGTAGAACTAAAAAAGCCAGACAACTACGAATGTAAATATAAACATATAGACAGACGTACCTATGGTGATGTTCAAATCGATATTTATCAAAATTAAAAAAGTCTTGACAAAGATTTTTGTTAGTGCTATTATGACTATGTAAATCGTTGAAGGGAGTGGCGTCCTGGAGAGGTAACAAAATATTACCCGTTTGTATTGCGTAAAAATACTTAATGAAGGTGACTATGGTCACGAAATAGGGTGGAACCGCGATTATCAATCGTCCCTATACTACTAAACAAGGTAGTATAGGGGCGTTTTTTTATACTACTAAACAAAAATAGGAGAATTATTATGGATAAAAACAAAAAACTTACTATGGACAAATTAGTTAATCTTTGCAAGAGCAGAGGTTTTGTATTTCAAGGTAGCGAAATTTATGGTGGTTTTGCTAATACTTGGGACTTTGGTCCAGTAGGTGTAGAATTAAAAAACAACGTTAAACGTGCTTGGTGGAAAAAGTTTGTTCAAGAAGTACCTAACGCTTATGGTGTAGACGCAGCAATACTTATGAACCCTAGAGTATGGGACGCAAGTGGACACACTGCAAGTTTTAGCGACCCTAAGATGGATTGCAAAAACTGCAAAACAAGACATAGAGCAGACAATATTATAGAAAACTTCAAAGATTGTGATGTTATCCCAGACCAAATGACAAATGCTGAGATGGAAGAATATATCCAAAAACACCAAATCAAATGTCCTAACTGCGGTAAATGTGACTGGACTAACATAAGAACATTTAACTTAATGTTCCAAACATCTCGTGGTGTAGTAGAAAACAACGAAGACAAAGTTTATCTTCGTCCAGAAACAGCACAAGGTGAATACGTTAACTTTTTAAACGTACAACGTAGTATGAGAGCAAAAATACCTTTTGCTATCGCACAAATAGGTAAATCTTTCCGTAACGAAATCACACCAGGTAACTTCTTATTTAGAACTGTTGAGTTTGAACAAATGGAGTTCCAAATGTTCTGTCACCCAAATGATGCAATGAACTTCTACGAAAATTACAAAACTCAAGCCCTTGACTTTGTAAAATCTATCGGTCTTAAAGAAGAAAACTTACGTTTCCACGACCACGACAAACTAGCGCACTACGCTAAAGCCGCTTGTGATATTCAATACAACTTCCCAATCGGTTGGCAAGAGCTTAACGGTATCCACCATAGAAGTGCTTGGGACCTTACTCGTCACGGAGAATATAGTGGCAAAACTATTGATTATCTTGACCCATTTACTAACGAAAGATATATCCCTAACGTAGTAGAATATTCTATCGGTGCTGACCGCCTAACACTTGCTATTATGTCAGAAGCATACGACGAAGAAACTCTTGACAACGGAGAAACTCGTGTAGTTATGCACTTAAAACCTTTCTTGGCTCCTTTCAAAGCAGCTATATTGCCACTTCAAAAAAATATGGGTGACAAAGCAAGAGAAGTTTATGCAACTTTGGCAAAGCACTTTATGTGTGACTATGACGAAGCTGGTTCTATCGGTAAGAGATATCGTAGACAAGACGAAATTGGTACACCTTTCTGTATTACTATTGACTTTGATACTCTAGAAGATAATACAGTAACAATTAGAGATAGAGATAGTATGGACCAAATCCGTCTACCTATCGACCAAGTAGCAGATTATATCTTAAAACAACTAGAATTTTAATAAAAAGAAAAAGTAGGTTAACTAGACCTACTTTTTTGTTGAGAAAATTTTTATATAATTATATAATGTGAATATGAAAAAAGAAAATAATAAAGATGTAATTGCTTATAGGGTGAAATTAGGTTATAGTGCTTTAATAACTTGTTTTGTACTGTTGATAGGGCTTGCTATTGTTGTTACAGTTGCACTTGCTTTTGCACTATCCTGCAGAATATATAACATATAGCAGGGGGATTTTTACAGTATATATTACAACTAAAGATATTGTAAAAATAAAGAAAAAAGATA